>JASHSE010000320.1 GCA_030036975.1 Xanthobacteraceae bacterium
TCCGGTTCGGCCTGAACTCGTGCGACGAGTCTGCCAACGCTCGTGCTGGTATCAGGGTGGAATTGCTCGATTTGCTCAATATCGAATTTGCTTAACTTGACGAGGGAGGCCAACTCACAATTGACGTGATCGACAATATCACTGACCCTGGGCCCGCCTTCGCCCTGCGATTCCAACAGTGGAAGAGAGCAACCTGAAACTGCACCGACAACAAATAGACCAAGCAACAGCGCCCGCGCTGCTCGCACGCCCTTCGACATTTGACGCCCCGCCCCAACAAACGCCGCAGCAGAATTTTGTTTGAAAACTTGCGCGGGCGTCAATCGGTTGAAACAACTGTGACGTAATTTACATAACGTGTGTCATTTAGGTAACGGTCGGAGCTGCGCCTCGATCGCCGCCAACGCCCCCTCCGGCTCGACCCAGGCGAAATCGGGCAGCTGGTTGCGGAACCAGGTGGCCTGCCGCTTGGTATACTGGCGGGTGTCGCGCTTGGCTTCCGCCACCGCATGGTCGAGCGCCATTTCGCCGGCGAGATGCCGGATCAGCCACGGCACGCCGTGCGCCTTCATGGCCGGCAACGCCGGATCGAGCCGGCGCGACGCCAGCGTCCGCACCTCGTCGAGCGCGCCGGCCGCCATCATGGCGTCGAAGCGCGCATCGATGCGGCGCAACAGCTCGTCGCGGTCGGGCATCAGAAAAATCTTGGCGGCGCGCGCGGCGTCGAGCCCGGGCGGCTTGTTGGTTTCGTGCCAGTCGATCAGCGAGCGGCCGGTGGCCAGGACCACTTCGAGGGCGCGGGTGATGCGGGCGCGGTCGCCCGGCATCAGCCGCGCCGCCGCGGCCGGATCGCGCCATTTCAGCTCGGCGTGCAGCGCGGCGACGCCGTCGCTGTCGAGCCGCGCCCGCACCTCGTCGCGAATTTCCGGCGGGATCGGCGGCACCGCGGCAAGCCCGCGGGTGAGCGCGCTGAAATAAAGCCCGGTGCCGCCGACCAGGATCGCGCTCTGTGCGGTGCGCGCCGTCACCGCGAGCGCCGCCGCGGCCTCCTCGCACCAGCGGCCGACCGAGTAATTCTCGGCCGCATCGACGTGGCCGTAGAGGCGGTGCGGCACGCGCCGCTCGTCCTCGACGCTCGGCCGCGCCGTGATGATGCGCAGGTCGCGATAGACCTGCATCGAATCGGCATTGATGACGACACCGCCCAGCTTTTCGGCAAGCGCCATCGCCAGCGCCGACTTGCCGCTGGCAGTCGGGCCGGCAATGAGGACGATCCGTTCCGGGCTACTCACGGGGGTTGACGTAATGCGCTTTAGCGCGAATTAAAACGCCCACGCGCCGGAACAACAGCACCGCGCGGCTGGACGATTCGATAAACGAGGCCACGTGACCCTGATAAAACCCTTCCGCGCGCTGCGGCCGGCGCCGGGGCGCGCTGCCGAGGTCTTGGCGCCGCCCTATGACGTGCTGTCCAGCGCCGAGGCGCGCGAGCGCGCCAAAGGCAAGCCGTGGAGCTTTTTGCACGTCTCCAAGGCCGAGATCGACCTTGCGCCGTCGACCGATCCGTACGACGCGGCGGTCTACGCCAAGGCGGCCGCCAACCTGCGCGCCATGATCGACGCCGGCGTGCTGACGCGCGACGGCAAGGCCTGCTATTACGTTTACCGGCTGACATGGCGAGGCCGCACGCAGAGCGGGCTCGCCGCCGTCGCTTCGCTCGATGCTTATGTGAAAAACCGCATCCGCAAGCACGAACTGACCACGCCCGCCAAGGAAGACGACCGCGTACGCCAGATCGAGGCGGTCAACGCCCAGACCGGGCCGGTCATGCTCGCTTACCCGGCGGCGCCGCAACTCGACGCGATCCTGGCGCAAGCTGCGATCGGCGCCGCCGCTGTAGACGTCACCGCCGATGACCGCGTGCGCCACCAGCTCTGGGTGATCGACGCGGATGCAGCCATCGCCAGTGTCACGCGCGCCGTTGATGCCTTGCCGGCGCTCTATATCGCCGACGGCCATCACCGCTCGGCGGCGGCATTGCGCGTCGCGCAGGCGCGCGGCGCTGAAGGGGCGCGCCGCTATTTCCTGGCCGTGCTGTTTCCGCAAGGCGAGATGACCATCCTCGACTACAATCGCGTGCTGCGCGACCTGAACGGGCGCAGTCCCGAACGGCTGCTCGCCGAACTGCGCGACAAATATACGATTGCGCCGAGCGACGCGCCGGTGCGGCCGGCGCACGCCCGCGAAGTCGGCATGGTGCTCGGCGGACGCTGGTATCGGCTCGTGCTGCGCGCCGAGGAATCATCCACCGACCCGATCGAGCGGCTGCCGATCACGCTATTGACGCGCAACGTCATCGCGCCGATTTTCGGCATCGCCGACCCGCGCACCGACAAGCGCATCGATTTCGTCGGCGGCGGCCGCGGACTTTCCGAATTGGAGCGGCTCGTCGCATCCGGCCAAGCGGCGGCGGCATTCGCGCTCTATCCGACGCAGATGGCGGACCTGATGGCGGTCGCCGACGCCGGCGCGATCATGCCGCCGAAATCGACCTGGTTCGAGCCGAAGCTCGCCGACGGCATGGTGAGCCACGTGTTGGATTAAAGGGCTAGCTAAAATCGCGAATGGCGAAGTAGCGAATGGCGAATGGAAGCCAATTCGCTATTCGCCACTCGCTATTCGCCCGCCTACTGCAAGCTCAGCGCCACGAACCGCGTCTCGCCGTCGCCATTGGCGACCAACAGCACCGCGACTTTCTTGCCCTGTTGGCGGAGCTGGTCGACGCGCTTCTGCAGATCGGCCGGCGTGTTGACGGCCTGGTACTGCACTTCGGCGATCACGTCGCCCGGCGCCAAATGTTTGTCGGGAGCGTCGTTGGCCGCGTTCGGGTCGACGCCGGTAACCAGCACGCCCTTAACGTTGTCGCGGATCTTGAAGCGGTGGCGCAGATCGTCGGTCAGGCTCGACAATTCGAGACCGAGCGTCTTCTGCACCACGGATTTTTCCGGCGGCGGGTTGTCCTTCTTGTCATCCGCCGACGCCACTTTCGCGTCCTCCTTGAGGCGGCCGATCGTCACCTTGTGGGTCTCCTCCTTGCCCTTGCGGATGACGACGACGTCGACCTCTTTGCCGACCGGCGTGTCGGCGACGATGCGCGGCAGGTCGCGCATCTCCTTGATGTCGTGGCCGTCGAACTTCACCACCACGTCGCCGGGCTGGATGCCGGCCGGCTTGGCCGGCCCCTTGTCGTCGACGCCGGCGACCAGCGCGCCGCGCGGGGTGCCGAGATTGAGGCTCTCGGCGAGCTCGTCGGTCACCTCCTGGATGCGCACGCCGAGCCAGCCGCGGCGCGCCTCGCCGTATTTTTGCAGCTGATCGATGACCGGCATCGCGCTGTCGGAGGGAATGGCAAAGCCGATGCCGATCGAGCCGCCGGATGGCGAGATGATCGCGGTGTTGATGCCGATCACTTCGCCGTTGAGATTGAACAGCGGGCCGCCCGAATTGCCGCGATTGATGGCGGCGTCGGTCTGGATGTAGTTGTCGTACGGACCCGAATTGATGTCGCGGTTGCGCGCCGAGACGATGCCGGCGGTCACCGTGCCGCCCAGGCTGAACGGGTTGCCGATCGCGATCACCCATTCGCCGAGCCGCAGCTTGTCGGAATCGCCGAACTTGACCGCGTGCAGCGGCTTGTCGGCATGCACGCGCAACAGCGCGAGGTCGCTCTTGGTGTCCTTGCCGACCAATTCGGCCTTGAGCTTGGTGCCGTCGTTGAGGATGACGTTGATCTCGTCGGCGCCGTCGATGACGTGATTGTTGGTCACCACCAGGCCGGACGGATCGATGATGAAGCCGGAGCCGAGCGAGTTGACGCGGCGCGGCTCGTCCTGGTCCTGGTCGCCGCCCTCGCCGCGGTGGTGCTTAAAAAAATCCTCGAAGAATTTTTCCATCGGCGAGCCGGGCGGCAGATCGGGCAGATTGCCGATATGCGCATCGATCTTCTGCGAGGTCGACACGTTGACCACGGCGTCGATCACCTGTTCGGCAACGTCGGCGATGTTGTCCGGTCCGCGCGCCGCGGCGGGCCGCGCCGGCAGGATGGCGATGACGGCGGCGAAGACCGCAATTGCCGCCTGGTGGCGAACGAGGCGGGACACTGGACCGACGGCGAAATAGCGAGACATGGTTGTCAGCGCTCCTGAAATCCTTGGTTCCGGCGAAAAGTGCGCCCGGCGCGTCGGCGACGCAAGGGATTAACCGGCCGTCGGGTCGTAGTGAACCGCATTTTTGGGGCGGAAAAGCGACCCACCCCGGCAGGCACGCACAACCATCAACGCGCAACGGCCCTGCACGTTACCGAAAAAACCTAACCGCGGACAAACCAGACGATCAGAACGCCGACCAGCGCCGACACGATGCCGCCGATCCGCAGCGGACCGTCAGGCGTTGCCAGCGCCGCGGCCATGGCGCGTTTGGCGCTCGACGGAAACGCAGCGAGGCAGATGCCCTCGATCGCGAAGAACAGGCCAAG
>JASHSE010000321.1 GCA_030036975.1 Xanthobacteraceae bacterium
CGTAAACATGAACCAGTCCCTCCCCAGCGCCAAACCACGTTGATTTTGTTATGGGCGTTCGTAGCCGAACGCGCGGGCCGGGAAGCTGCTCAACGCGCTGCGCACGAGAGACGATCCCCTGACCCCAGCGGTATAGTTTACCTGAAGGCGCAAGCGGCCGCCACCGAACGATCGTCGTATCCAGGCGCCGCCCACAATGGCTCCGCGCTGCGATGTGCGGCGCAGCATAAATCGGGACGTGTCGCGGAACTCACTGGCGCGGCTGCCATCCAGCGATGCCGTCCGGCGATGATGCCGCGCAAATAGAGGCGGGCGACAGCGCCCCCACTGCCGCCCGCAACCCGCCGCTGTGCCGTCTCGCTTACTTCAGGTTCGAATTGAAGTCGATCGACGCCGACAATTTGGCGATGAACGCCGCGCCGCACCAATTGGTGCCCAGGCCGGTGGGGTTCTGCGGCGTGACGTTGCCGGGCGAGAAACTGGCGTTTTGCGCGCCGGTGAACACGTTGCACTCCGCCCGCGTCAGATTGGTGTCGTAATAGCGCAGGTCGAGCGTGAGCACCTTCCAGGTGAAGCCGACGCCGAGATCCCAGTTCCAGTAGCTCGTATAGGGGACGCCGTCCGGGAAAGCCGGCGGCGCCGCATAGAACGCGTCGCTGGTGCCAAGGTCCCAATAACCGAGGTCGGCAGACGCGTAGGCTCCCAGCCCGTTCTGGAACCAAGTGCTCGGCGCGGTGAGCGTGAGGTTGCCGACCGTATACCAGCCGAATGCGCCGGTGTTGACGACAGACGGCGAGTACCACTCCTGGATGCCCCAGGCGACGTTGTCGTTCAGCGTGTAAGTAGCCTTGGCGTAGAATTCGTAGAAGCTTGCGACCTGCTTGGTCACGTTGCCGCCGTCCGGCCCCAGCGTGCCCGGCACGACCGGACCCACGGCAGAGCCGCCGCCAAGCTCCGGACAAGACCCAACGCCCGCCGCCGGGCCGAAGCACTCTCCACCCGGGTAGTAGTAGTACCAAACGCCGAAATCGAGGGCGAGCTTGCCGAAGGTCGGCCGGACGCCGCCGTAGAAGTCGATCTCCGCCGCCGCATTGTTGGGGAAGTTGATGCTTTCGCCCGAAATGCCGGCATAAGCCTGGACGGTTGGCGTCCAGTTGTAGCGGAATTCGAACCCACTCTGGGCCGACGGCTTATGGTTCGACTGGGTGATGCCGCGGAAGTTGTAGTCGTTCATGATCCCGGCCGTGACGACCACGTCCCACACCGGCGTTGCGACGGCCGGTGCCGGCGGCGCCTTGACCGGCATGTCGGCGGCGAAGGCCGAAGATGCAGCCAAGCCGGCCGCGACCAACGCCACGAAAGCCACTTTTTTCATAAGTTTGCCCCTGTCCCCGTGACTGCGCTCGGACGCGGTGAAAGCAAGGACCGGTACCAGGCGCATCACCAAATGCCGCCGCCAAGAGCGCGGCTGACAGGCAGCATTTTTCGATAACGGCGCCGTATCAGCCAAGATTAATTCTACAGCAAATGCTGCCTTTTTATGCGGTTTTGCACTATGTTCACAAATTGTTAGAACCTGTGGCGCGCGAGCCACATCGTGCTCATCTTTGGTTGATGGGCGGCTGCGCTTGTTGGCCGCTGCAGCTCTGAACAACGGAGATCGGGTGATGCGCGCGATCGTTGACGGTGAAGTCGTTGCCGAAAGCAATGATGTCGTCGAATGCCAAGGATATCAGTACTTTCCGCGGCAGGCGGTGCGGATGGAGTGGCTCCAGAAGACGGCCAAGACGGCCGACGATCTGACCTGTCCGCACGGCGTGCAGTTCTACGACGTGATCGTCGCCGGCCGCCGGCATCTCCGCGCCGCCTGGTCCTACGAGGCGCCGCAACCGCAGATGCGCCAGGTCACCGACCGGTTCGGCTTCTGGCAGGACGTCGAGGTCAGCTAGCTGGGCAGCGGCTGCGCAGCAGATCGACACGTGAGCCTTCCCTGATGGGAGCCCTGGTGGATCTCCTGCTGCCTACCGCTCGATGGGCAATCGGCGTCGACGGACGCGATCCCGGTCCACCACGATGATGCTCTGGGCAATTTCAGCCGTGCTCAAGATTTGCAGTATTTCGGCCATTCGGCTGATGATTTCTGCGTCGCTCCAGCGACCTTCGCGAAACAAGATCAAGCTTGGATCTTTACTGCGTGTCAAGGCGAGCAGCCGCGGATAGTCCAGGTCCACCGTAATAATTGTACGACTTTCCTGTTTTGCTCGCTCCACGATTTCGATGTCAGGCGCGCGATCGAGCGCGATTTCGACAGCATGAACAGCGTTGTGGCCTCGGCCCCTTAGCCAAGCCGCTAACGTCGGCGAGAGCGGCATATCGATAAGAAAGTTCACATGTCAGCCCGAAGGTGCCATCAACACGGTCTCGTCTTCGGCTAAGGAGGCCGCATAGCGCAGCGCCTCGTCGATGTCGCCCGAATCGAGGTACGGGTAGGCAGCCAAAATCTGCTCGCGTGTCTCGCCAGCCGCCAAAAGGCCGAGCAACCGGGCAACCGGAAACCTCAAGCCGCGAATGCAAGGCTTGCCAGTGCAGACCGCCGGATCAATCGTGATGCGCGTGAACGTCATTCGTCTATTTGCGCGTTCGCCAGTCCAACGTCGGATCCTAGCCTAAATATCACATTCCGTCATGCGGCCGCGGCCTTCTTGCGATTCGCCTCGAGGCGGGCGTCGACCAACGCGACCTGAGCATCGATCGCCGGATGGCTCAGGCCCTTCTGCCTCGCGATCAACTGCACCAGCTTGTCGGCGCGTTCGATGAACGGGGCGCCGTTCTGCAGGGCGCGCGCGGCCGAGGCCGGCCGGGTCAGCGACTGCGCGGCCTCGGCGTACTTCTCGAACGGCACCAGATCGCCCGGCTTGGCGCCGAGCTCGACGCACAGGTCGAACACGAAATTATAGACCGAGCGCGAGGTGTCGAGATCGCTCCACACCGCTTCCTGGGCGGTGCGCATGCCGTCCTTGGTGACGCAGCGATAATTGCCGGCAAGCAGCATCGCCCATTTGGCCAGCGGCACGAAGATCGAATCGTGCACGCGCAAATGCACCGGCAGTTCGATCTTGCCCTCCGGCACGTCGTAGCGCACCGCATCGATGTCCTGCTGCAGTTGGCGCAGAATCGCGGTCGATTTATCGGCCTCGAAGCGCGCTACCTTGAAGTTGGTCGGCAGCGTCACCAAGAGCACGTTGACCTTTTCGTCCGGCGGACGGATCGCCTGCGGATCGGGACTGCACAGGGTGATCGCGCCCGGATCGAAATTGTCCCACACGCTCGGATCGGTGAAGGCCGGTTTGAGCGCCCCGTAATCAAGGCCGGGGATGCGCTTGACGTAGGGCAGCGGCGGCATGTTCATGATCGACATGCACGGCACCCGCGAGCGCGCCACCGCATCGAGCAGTTCGCGCACGCCCGGCGAGCGGTATTGCGGCTCCTGCATGGCAAGCCCGATCAGGTCGTAATCCGCCGGCCGCACGCCGGCGGCGCCGCCCGCCGTCACCTTGCCCGGCAGCTTGCGTGAATCGAGCTCGACCGGCTCCTTGCGCCCGCGCACCGGCAGGCGCACGCGAAAGCCCTCGGAATTGATCAGATCGGCTTCCGCCGGCAGGCACACCAGATGAATGTGGTGGCCGCCGAACAGCATTTTTGAAGCGAGCAGCGAGCCATAGGACGCGCCCATAATGAGGATTTTGTAGGTTGCGGGCATAGCGCACCTCCTTAAATACAAGCGGCCGAAACGGCCGGTTTGATCTTAACGACTTATCGTCAAGCTGTGCAGGCGGCGTAGCCGCATCGTCGCACGCCTGCCGCATCGGCAAAGCTATTGACCTTGCACGGCCGATGCAATCGGCCCGGCGGCTTTGCCGCGGCCGAGGCGGCGCGGACGCCGCAGCTCGTGCCGCGGCGTCCCGCCATTCACACGTTGATACGAGCGGAAGACCGTCAGTTGCTCTCGTCGTTGCCTGCGCCGGGGATTGCGGGGCTCTGCCAGGACGGAGCGGGTTCCGGTGCGGGCGCAGGCGCGGGAGCCGGAGCCCTTTTCGGAGCGGCTTTGCGTTTCGGTGCCGCGCGCTTTGCCACCTTCTTCGTAGCCCTTCGCGCCGATACCTTCGACGTTTTCTTCTTCTTGCGCGCCGGAGCGGCCTTCTTCTTGCTCGCCTTCTTCTTCGCTTTCTTTGCCATCATCGTCCTCCCGTTCCTTGCTTGCCGGTGGAGTATCGCGTCGACCCCCATGGGAGACGCTTACGCAAGGCATACATCGGCTCGGAATGAGACCACTCGCTCAGCCCGGTGCCACGTCCCGACGCAGACCGCCTCAAGGCCGCTCGTCCCGAAGCCTGTGCGGACATGGCCCGCCGCTGGCCCAATCAATCAACTCGACCGTATGAACGACGGGTATTTCCGTGCCCGCCGCGAGCTGCGCGATGCAGCCGATATTGCCTGCTGCAATCACATCAGGTCGCAATCCCTCGATAGTCCCGACTTTGCGTTCGCGCAACCTTCTTGCAATATCGGGCTGCAAAATATTGTAGGTACCGGCGGAGCCGCAGCACAGATGACCTTCGGGATGTCCTTCACCGCGAAGCCGAGCTTGCCGAGAATCTCCTTGGGCGGCCGCGTCACGCGCTGGCCGTGCTGCAGTGAGCAGGCCGAATGGTAAGCCACGGCGCGTCCCGGCGCCGGCCCGGCCGGCTTGAGCGGCAACCCGGCGAGATATTCGCAAACGTCCTTGGCGAGGCTCGACACCGCCGCGGCGCGCTTGGCGTAGGCCGGATCGGTTCGCAGCATGAAGCCGTAATCCTTCACGGTGGTGCCGCAACCTGAAGCGTTGATCAGGATCGCGTCGGCACCGGGGACGGCGAGCCAGGAGTCGATATTGGCGCGCGCCTGATCGAGCGCCTGGTGCTCGCGGCCCATGTGATGAACGAGCGAGCCGCAGCAGCCGGCGCCTTGCGCGATGACGACCTCGACGCCGTGACGGGTCAGGACGCGAATCGTGGCCGCGTTGATTTCGGGCGACAGCAGATCGTTGACACAGCCGGCCAGCAGGATGACGCGGCCGCGGCGCGGCCCGATTGCGGGCACGGTCTGCGGTACGAGCGGACGCCCCGGCGGTCGCGTGGGCGCCAGGTTCAGCATCGCGGCGAGGCGCGTGGCGCCCAAAGCCGCGAGCAACGGCGCAAGCGGTTTTGCGGCGAGCGCTGCAGTGAGCGCCAGGCGGAAGCGGCGCGGATAGGGCAGCAGCCTGGCCAACACCTCGCGCATGACCCGCTCGCCCAACGGCCGGCGATAGGTGCGCTCGATATGGGCGCGGGCCTGGTCGACCAGATGCATGTAATGCACCCCGGACGGGCAGGTCGTCATGCAGGCGAGGCAGGACAGACAGCGGTCGATGTGCAGCGCGACTTCGGCGCTCGCCGGCCGGTCGTGCTCCAGCATGTCCTTGATCAGGTAGATGCGCCCGCGCGGCGAATCGAGCTCGTTGCCGTCGAGCACGTAGGTTGGGCAAGTCGCGGTGCAGAAGCCGCAATGCACGCAGGCGCGCAGGATCTTGTCCGCTTCCGCGACGTGCGGGTCAGCCAGTTGCGCGAGCGTGAAGGAGGTTTTCATCGCCGGTTTTTATATAGGTGTTTCTATACGCCCGCCCACATGCGGCCGGGATTGAGCAGGCCATTGGGATCGAAACTGTCGCGCACGCGCTGCGTCAATGCCGCAAGCGGCGGCGGTTCGGGCGTGAACACCGCGACCGCGGCGCGCACCGCCGCCGGCGCCCGGATCAGCGTGGCATGTCCGCCAGTCTCGGCAACGGCCGCGCGCACGAGCGCTGCATTGGCATCGGCTGACGGCGGCAACGCCACCCAGATGAGGCCGCCGGCCCAATCGTAGAGAATTTCGGCGTCGGCCTGCTCGGCCAGCCTGCGGCCCACATCGGGGCCGTGCGCCGGCACCGTGGAGATGCGCCACAGATCGCGCGTGCCGGAGGGGCCATCGGCCGCAAACGGCATCACATTCTTTACGGCGCGCCAGAATGTTCGCGACGCGGCTTCATCCAACGCGCCGAGGGTGCCGAACGGCGCCAGCACGGCTTCCAGCACGGTTTTGCGTTGCGCGACCGAAGGGGCGACGCCTTCGAGCCGCAACGCGGTCACGGCGGCGCCTGCATTTGCGGTCGCGGCGATGCGCGCAGCGACCGCAGCCGGCAGATGCGCTGCCGCCGATACGTCGCCGTACGATCCCATCGCCGCCGCCATCGCCTTGCGGGCGGCGGCGTCATCCAACTTGACAACGAGCATGGTCGCCTCGGTCTCGGCGCGCGGCAGCGTCTTGACCGTGACGTCGGTCATGGCCGCGAGCGTGCCCCACGAGCCGGCGAGAAGCTTGCACAGATCGTAGCCGGTGACGTTTTTGACGACGCGCCCGCCGGACTTGAAGGTCTCGCCGCGTCCTGAGACGGCGCTGACGCCGAGGAAATGGTCGCGCGCGGCGCCGGCCTTGATGCGCCGCGGGCCGGACAGGTTGGCGGCAATGGCGCCGCCGATCGTGCCGCCGCCCGGCGCTGCACCCAGCAGCGGCCCGTAGTCCATCGGCTCAAATGCCAATTGCTGCTTGCTCGCCGCAACCAGCGCTTCGATCTCGGCAAGCGGCGTGCCGGCCTTGGCCGAGAGCACCAGCTCTTCGGGCTCATACAGCGTGACGCCGGATAGCGCGGAAAGATCGAGCGTCGCGTCCCATTGCGCGGCGCGGCCAATGGCGCGCTTGGTGCCGCGGCCGGCGACCTCCAGCGTCTTGCCGCCGGCGAGGGCCCACTGGATCGCCGCTTCCACGTCGGCGCCATCGCGTGGCTTGAGCGGATCACTCATCAGAACCGCGGCAGATCCGGAAACGCCACCTTGCCGGCATGCACGTGCATGCGGCCGAGCTCGGCGCAGCGGTGCAGCGTCGGAAACACTTTTCCGGGATTGAGCAGGCCCTTGTCGTCGAAGGCGCATTTGAGCCGCTGCTGCTGATCGAGATCGGTCTGCGTAAACATCGCCGGCATCAGGTCGCGCTTTTCCACGCCGACGCCGTGCTCGCCGGTGAGCACGCCGCCGACTTCGACGCACAGCCGCAAGATATCGGCGCCGAATTCTTCGGTGCGCTCGAGCTCGCCCGGCTTGTTGGCGTCGTAGAGGATGAGCGGGTGCAGATTGCCGTCGCCGGCGTGAAACACGTTGACGCAGCGCAGGCCGTAGTGCCGTGACAGCTCCCGCATGCGCTTGAGCACGAGCGGCAGCTTGGCCCGCGGAATGGTGCCGTCCATGCAGTAATAGTCCGGCGAGATGCGGCCGACCGCCGGAAACGCCGCCTTGCGGCCGGCCCAGAACAACAGCCGCTCCGCTTCCGAGTTGGATACCCGGCAGGTCACCGCGCGGCAGCTGCGCGCGATCTCCTGCACGCGCTCGAGCAGGTAATCGACCTCGGCGCCCGGGCCGTCGAGCTCGACGATCAGCAGCGCCTCGACGTCGAGCGGATAGCCGGCATGGACGAAGTCTTCGGTGGCCTTGATGGCCGGGCCGTCCATCATCTCCATGCCGCCCGGGATGATGCCGGCGCCGATGATGCGGGCGACGCAGTCGCCGGCGTCTTCGGAGCTCGGAAAGCCGATCAAGGCGGCGCGCGCGGTCTGCGGCTTTTTCAAAATCCGCACCGTTACCTCGGTGACGACGCCGAGCAATCCCTCCGAGCCGGTGACGATGCCGAGCAGGTCATAGCCGGCGGCGTCGAAATGCTTGCCGCCGAGGCGCAAAACCTCGCCGGTCATCAGCACCAATTCGCAGCCGAGCACGTTGTTGGTCGTCATGCCGTATTTGAGGCAGTGCACGCCGCCGGAATTCTCCGCCACGTTGCCGCCGATGGTGCAGGCGATCTGCGACGACGGATCGGGCGCGTAATAGAAGCCGGCGTGCTCGACCGCCTGCGACACCGCGAGATTGGTGACGCCGGGCTCGACCACGGCCACGCCATTGTCGAAATCGATCTCGCGGATGCGGTTGAACTTGGCGACGCCGAGAAGCACGCCGTCGCCGAGCGGCAACGCGCCGCCCGACAGCGATGTCCCCGCCCCGCGCGGCACGACTTTGATGCCCTCGCGGTGGCAATAGAAGAGCACGCCCGCGACCTGCGCGGTGGTTTCCGGCAGCACCACGACCATCGGCAGCTGGCGATAGGCGGTGAGCCCGTCGCTTTCGTAGGGCCGCATCGCCTCGTCGGAGGCGATGACGCCTTCGCCGGGAACGATGCTGCGCAAAGCGGCCACGATCTCGGCGCGGCGCTTGAGCACGGCATCGTCGGGTAACGGCATGGCGACCGGCATGTGTTGCTCCGAAGCGTTGAGCGGCATCAACAGCGCTCATTATAGCGCGGAAATTCGGTTACGCGGCAAAGATCGATGTCCCGCGTTGGTGTCGTCTGCCGGCGATTTGGCCGTTGACAGGGCAATGCCGGCTCGCTTGAACGGGTCGGCCAATCGTCGAAAGGACACGCAGCGATGAGACCATTGATTGTCGGGATCGTCGTGTTGGCCGCGTCGGCGGGTACGGCTGCGGCGCAGAACGTCGCCGATGGCGAGCGCGATTTTGCCGTATGCCGGCCCTGCCACCAGGTTGGCGACAACGCCGAAAACATGCTCGGGCCCGAGCTTAACGGGCTCGACGGCCGCAAGGCCGGCAGCCTTGCCGATTATCCCTATTCCGAGGCGATGAAGAACTCCGGCATCACCTGGAACGCGGCCGCGTTCAAACCGTACATCCACGACCCGCAGGCCGTGGTGAAGGGCACCAAGATGCCGTTCGCCGGCATCAAGGACGACAAGAAAGTCGCCGATCTGTGGGCCTATATCAGTCAATTCGACGCCGACGGCGCGATCAAGAAGAAGTAGGCGACGCCGCCGCGCTTGATCTGCGTCAATGAACGTCGCCTTTTTTGATGTAATTTTTAATATAAAATGAGATCGCAATAGGCCGCCGCAAGCTTGAGGGAGACGCGCAATGATCGAGGACATCGTGGTCAATCTGAGCGTCGGCGAAGGCGGCAGCTTCGCCGGCGATTACGCCGTCTCCGTCGCCGCGGCGCTCGAGGCGCATTTGACCGGCGTCGCCTTTTTGTACGACGCGGTCGTTCCGGTCGCGGCCACCGGCTACCTCCCGCCCGAGGTGATCGACACGCAGCAGCGCGACAGCGAGGCCGCCGCCAAGGCTGCGCTCGACCGCTTTACCGCAGCGTCGTCGCGGGCCGGCATCGCCGCCGAGCCGGTGAGGCTTGGCGCAAGCTTCGCCGGCGCCAGCGAGCAGTTCGGCTTGATGGCGCGGCGCTTCGATCTGGTCGTCGTCGGCCAGGCGGAGCCCGCGAAGGACACGGTCGAAGAATTGATCGCCGAAAGCGCCCTGTTCGAATCCGGCCGGCCGGTCATCGTCGTGCCCTACATTCAGAAGGCGCCGCTCAAGCTCGACCGGGTCATGGTGTGCTGGGACGGCAGCCGGGCGGCGACGCGCGCCATTGCCGACGCCATGCCGCTACTTGAGCGCGCCGGCGCCGTCGAAGTGGTCATCATCGCCGACGAGCCCGGCAAGCAGGACGAAATTGCCGGCGCCGATATGGGCCAGCACCTCGCCCGCCACGGCCTCAACGTCGACGTCAAACGCATCATCGGCGGCGACATCGACACGGCCGACGCGCTGTTGTCGCACGCCGCCGACGCCGACGCCGATTTCATGGTCATGGGCGGCTACGGCCATTCGCGGCTGCGCGAATTCGTGCTCGGCGGCGTCACCCGCAGCATCCTGCGCTCGATGACGGTGCCGACGCTGATGTCGCACTGAACTGCCGCGCCGCCGCGCGGCGCCCTGCCGCATGTCGTTGACGCGCGAATGGCGGGCATGTCACGCTGCCCGTGGTCGTGTTTTGGACCGGCGGCCACAAGCCGGAGCAAACGGTTTCTTGCCGCGGCAAGAGACCGCCGTGGGGGACGCGAGCGGGAGGATGGCCTGATGGCGATCGCCTCCGCATGAGCGCGATGCCGTTGCGCGGGACGGCTTCGCAAGGCGTCGCGCCGGCGCAACTGCTCGAAGTTGCGGGCGTGACCATGCGCTTCGGCGGCATCGTCGCGCTCGACGACGTCACGTTCTCGGTCGCGGCCGGCCGGATCGCCGGACTGATCGGGCCGAACGGCGCCGGCAAGACCACGCTGTTCAATTGCCTGAGCCGGCTTTATCGCCCGGCGTCGGGTGACATTCGCCTCAATGGCCGCTCGCTCAACGATTGCGCGCCGTCCGACATCGCCGGCCTGGGTATCGGCCGCACCTTTCAGAGCCCGACCCTGTTCGATTCCTTATCGGTGCTCGACAACGTCAAGATCGGCGGCCATGCGCGCTGCCGCAACAGTCCGCTCACCGATGCGTTCACGCTGCCCTCGTCGCGGCGCGAAGAGCACGAGCTCGAGCGCACGGCGCGCGCCATGCTCGCCTTCGTCGCACTCGATGGCGCGGCGGCGCGGCCGGCTGCGAGCCTGACGTTTGCGCAGCGCAAGCGCGTCGAGCTGGCCCGGGCGCTGGCGACAAAGCCTTCGCTCGTCCTGCTCGACGAGCCGGCCGGCGGGCTCAATCAAGAGGAAGTGGCGCAGCTCGACGCGCTCATCCGTTCGATCCGCGATCAGCTCGCGATCACCGTGCTGTTGGTCGAGCACCACATGGGCCTCGTGATGAGTCTCTCCGATCAGGTCGTCGTGCTCAATTTCGGCCGCGTCATCGCCGACGGTACGCCCGCGGCAGTACGCGCCGTGCCGGCCGTCACCGAGGCCTATCTGGGGACGCGGCACTGATGGCGCCGATCCTGCAACTGCACGGGGTCAAGGCCTTTTACGGCGCGTTGGAGGCGCTGCACGGCATCGATATTGCGGTCGAGGACGGCGGCATGACCGTGCTCCTCGGCGCCAACGGCGCCGGCAAGACCACGACGTTGCGCGCGGTGTGCGGCATGGTGCGCAGCGAAGGCGATATCATCTTTGCCGGCGCGCCGCTGCAGCGGCGCTCGACCGAAGCGATCGCCGCCATGGGTGTCGCCCACGTGCCGGAAGGGCGCGGCACGTTCATCGGCCTCACCGTGGAAGAAAACCTGCGCCTCGGCGCCTACACCCGCGCCGGCAAGCCGCACGACGCCATGGCGCGCATGTACGGCTATTTTCCGATTCTGGCCGACCGGCGGCGCCAGCAAGCCGGTGCGCTGTCGGGCGGCGAGCAGCAGATGCTGGCCATTGCGCGCGCCCTGATGATGGCACCGCGGCTTCTGGTGCTCGATGAGCCGTCGTTCGGCCTTGCGCCGCGCGTCGTCGAAGCGATCTTCGCCATCATCGACCGCATCCGGCGCGAGCAACGCGTCAGCGTGCTGTTGGTCGAGCAGAATGCCAGCGTGGCGTTGGCGCTCGCCGACCACGCCTATCTGATCGAGACCGGCTACGTCGTTGCGTCCGGCAGCGCCAAGGTTTTGGCCGACGATCCGCAGATTCGCCGCTCCTATCTCGGCTACTGACTGACGAGCGCCCATGCACCTCTTCCTGCAGCAAGTGTTTTCCGGACTGGCGTCGGGCGCCATTTATGCGAGCCTCGCGCTGGCGCTGGTGATGATCTACCGCGCCACGGATCTGGTGAATTTTGCCCAGGGCGAGATGGCGATGTTTTCCACCTATATCGCCTGGATGCTGATCAATGCCGGCGTGCCGTTCTGGGCCGCCTTTGCGCTGACGCTCGCCGTCTCCTTCATCGGCGGCATGGTGATCGAGCGCATCGTCATCCGGCCGGTCGAGAATGCACCGGTTCTGGCCGCGGTGGTCGTGACGCTCGGATTGTTGCTGATCTTCAACGCGCTGGCGGGTTGGCTTTTCACCTACACGCTGCAGGAATTTCCGAGCCCATTTCCGGACCGGCCGCTGTTCGGCGCGCTCATAACGACCCGCGACCTCGGCGTCATCGCCGTGACGCTCGCCATGCTCGCCTTGCTGTTCGTGTTCTTCCGCTTCACCGCGACCGGCTTGGCGATGCGCGCGGCGGCGCAGAATCCGGCCTCGGCGCGGCTGTGCGGCATTCGCGTCGGCCGCATGCTCGCCATCGGCTGGGGCCTTGCCGCGGCGATCGGGGCGACCGCCGGCATCATGGTAGCACCGATCCTGTTCCTCGATCCCAACATGATGGGCGGCGTGCTGCTCTATGCCTTCACCGGCGCGCTCCTTGGCGGCATCACCAGCCCGGTCGGCGCCGTGATCGGCGGCTTGATCGTCGGCGTCACCGAAAATCTGGTCGGCACGTATTTGATCGCGAGCCAGCTCAAGCTGACGGTGGCGCTGATCCTGATCATCGTCGTGCTGGTGTTCCGGCCGAACGGCCTGTTCGGCACCGCAATCGTGCGGCGGGTGTGACCATGAACGACGGCACCGCCGCGATCGCCCCTGAAAAACTCGCCGGCGGCGGCCGCGCGGGACTGCGCATCGGCGCATGGCGACGATTTGCCATCGCCGCCCTGATCGTGCTGGCCGCCGCGCTGCCGTTCGGCCTGAGCAATTATCAGGTCTTCGAATTCACCCAGGTGATGATCTACGCCATTGCCGTGCTCGGCCTCAACATCCTCACCGGCTATAACGGCCAGATCTCGCTCGGCCATGGCGGCTTCTTTGCCGCCGGCGCCTACACCGCCGCGGTGCTGATGCATCGCTACGGCGTGCCGTACTGGGCAACGCTGCCGCCGGCCGCACTGGTCGGTTTTGCGCTCGGCCTGCTGTTCGGCCTGCCGGCTTTGCGCTTCGAGGGTCATTATCTCGCCCTGGTGACCATCGCCATGGCGCTCGCCACGCCGCAATTCCTCAAATATTTCGATACCTGGACCGGCGGCCAGCAGGGCATCAACCTGGTCAAACCATCGCCGCCGCCCGGGCTCGGCCTCGACCGCGACCGCTGGCTCTACTACGTGGCGTTCGTGGTGCTGCTGATCGCC
>JASHSE010000322.1 GCA_030036975.1 Xanthobacteraceae bacterium
TTGGATTTAGCGTCGCCGCCAACGCCCATAGCGGACGGCAGTTGCTCGGCCGGCAGCCGTTGCGCCGACTTCGCTCGGCGTTCGCCTTCGTTTGCGACCCAGCGATAATGCATTAAGGTCTCGGACGCGCGCAGCACGCGCGACGAACTGATTTCGACAGCGGAGCCGGCGAGAGCAAATGGCAAGAGCGGCTACAAGAGCGGCGACACGAGCAGCAACAAGAGCGGCCAAACGGGCGCGACACAAGGTCGATCCTGTCGTCACCGAGATCGTGCGCAACGGCGTGATCGCGGTGACGGAGGAGATGAAGACCAACCTGATGCGCACCGCCTACAACATCATCATTTACGAGGCGCTCGACTTCACCACCGGGCTGTTCACCGCCGCCGGCGAGACCGTGTCGATCGGCATCGGGCTGCCGATGTTCATCCGCGGCATGGCGGAGACCGTGAAGGCGAAGATCCGGCATTTCGGCCTCGCCGCCATGCGGCCCGGCGACATCTACGTCACCAACGATTCCTATCTCACCGGCAGCCATCTCAACCACGTCACGCTGACCTTGCCGATCTTTCATCGCGGCGTGCTGGTCGGCTTTTCCTGCTGCATGGCGCACTGGCTCGACATCGGCGGCACGCTCGGCGGCATCACCACCGATATTTTTTCCGAGGGGCTGCAGATCCCGATCCTCAAACTGCACGATTGCGGCGAGCCGAACGAGACGCTGATCGAGGTCATCAAGCAGAACATGCGGCTGCCGAGCCGCGCCATGGGCGACCTGCGCGCCCAGGTCACGGCGGTGAAAACCGGCGAACGGCGGTTCCTCGAACTGGTCGAGCGCTACGGCCGCGACGCCGTGCTCGGCGCGATTGCGGCCATCATGGACCATTCGGAAGTGATGGCGCGCGCCCGCACCCAATCGATTCCGGACGGCGTCTACGAGGCGGAATCGTTCATGGATGACGACGGCATCGACGTCGGGAAAAAAGTGCCGATCCGCGTCCGCGTCATCGTCAGGGGCGAGGAGATGATTGTCGACTTGAGCGAGGTGTCGCGCCAGGTGCGCGGCTCGTTCAATTCCGGCATCACCACCGGCCATGCCTGCTCGCAGGTGGCCTACAAATGCCTGACCTCGCCGACCGACTACCCGATCAACGACGGCTCGTTTCGCAGCCTCAAAGCCATCGTGCCGCCGGGCCGGGTGGTGAGCGCGGTGCGGCCGGCGCCGATGCGCTGGTGGATGACCTATCCGATGACCATCGTCGACACGGTGTTCAAGGCGCTGGCGCCCGTCATTCCGGATCGCGTCATCGCCGGCCACCACGCCGATCTGGTGATCGCCGCCTGTCACGGCATCAACACCAGGACGGCGGAATTCTTTCTCGCCAATTTCGGGCCGCTCGGCGGCGGCTGGGGCGCCAAGCGCAACGAGGACGGCGTCTCCGGCACGGTGTGCATCAACGACGGCGACACGCATAATTCGCCGAGCGAGCAATCCGAGGTGAAATTCCCGCTGGTGGTCGAACGCTACGCGCTCATTGCGGATTCCGGCGGCGCCGGCCGCCACCGCGGCGGGCTCGGCCTCGAACGCGTGGTGCGCGCGCGGGTGCCGATGACGTTCAACAGCCACGTCGAGCGCGCCCATTGCAAGCCATGGGGGCTGGCCGGCGGCGGCGATGCCACCGGCAACGAAGTCGCCATCCGCATCGACGGCAAGTGGAAAACCGACTTCCCCAACGCCAAGGTACTGGTGGCGCATTTGCAGCCCGGCGACGCGTTTCGCATGCGCTCGGGCGGCGGCGGCGGCTATGGCGCGCCGCTCGACCGGCCGATCGAAGCGGTCGCGGCCGATGCCGCGCAGGGCTACATCTCGGTTGCGGCGGCGCGCGATGCGTACGGCGTCGTGCTCGATGCGCAGAGCTTTGCGGCCGACCGGCCGGCAACGCAGCGACTGCGCGACGCTATGCGCGACGGCGTCAAGGTCCGCGGCCCACGCCAAAGCGCGAGCACATAAACGCGCCGCTCGCCAAAGCTCGCCTGCCGCGCAGCACCATGCAAACGCCCACAATGCAAACGCCTCTGATATCGACTTCTTGAACGGCCGCCTTTGCGGCGCCATATTAGTGTTCTGTCGCGCGGGAAGTCGTTCCGCGCGGCCCTCAGGGCGCCGCAAGGGCCCGCAAAGTCGCTGTCAAGGACTTTGAAACCATGTCCAGGGTTTCGTCGCTCTCGAGTCCGTTCCTGCTCGGCTTCGACGAGATTGAGCGTGTGCTTGATCGCGTCGGCAAGGCTGCGGACGGTTATCCTCCCTACAACATCGAGCGCATTGCGGGCGACGGCAGGTGTCCGGACCGGCTGCGTATCACGCTGGCCGTGGCCGGATTTACCCGCGACCAGCTCGACGTGTCGATCGAGGAAAGCCAGCTGGTCATCCGCGGCCGGCAAAACGACGACAAAAGCCGCCAATTCGTCCACCGCGGCATCGCCGCGCGCCAGTTCCAGCGTATTTTCGTGCTGGCGGACGGGATGGAGGTGCTGGGGGCGGACCTGAGGAACGGATTGCTCTCGATCGATCTGGCGCGTCCGCAACCGGAACGCATTGTTAAATCGATTGCAATCAATGAATGCGACACATGAAACCGGCGAGGACTCGACGCAGTTATTCAGATCAGGAGTCGAGGGCCATGACAAACACATTGAACCGTACCGAAGCTGCAATTTCACCGGAAGCGCTCGCCCAGTTGGGCGACGGAACCATCGCGTACGTGAAAACGATCCGTTCCGAGGACGTTCCGGCATTGTTTCCGCAGGCGCCGCACATCGCGCCGGGTCTGAAGCTTTTTGCACTGCACGCGGCCGATGGCACGCCGATCATGCTGACCGACAGCCGCGAAGCCGCGGAAGCCAACGCCTGGAGTCAGGAGTTGGAGATGGTCAGCGTGCACTGACCAGGAACGAGGCAACAGGGATCAGGAATCAGCAGCCTCCTGATACCTGATACCTGATACCTGATATTGATACCTGATTCCTGATTCCTGATACCTACGCCGCCGACGCCGAGGGCATCGCCAGGACCGCGTACAACGCTTCCGCATCATGCGAGGCGCGCAGCTTGTGGGCCACTGCCGGGTCGCGCAACAGCCGGGCGACGCGCGCCAACGCCTTGAGATGATCGGCGCCGGCACCCGCGGGCGCCAACAAAAGAAAAATCAAATCGACCGGCTGGCCATCGAGCGCCTCGAAATCGATCGGCCGATCGAGTCGCGCGAACAGACCGAACAATCGCGGCAGATTCTCCATCTTGCCGTGCGGGATGGCGATGCCGTTGCCGACGGCGGTGGAACCGAGCTTTTCCCGCTGCATCAGGATGTCGAAGATGGCACGCTCGTTTTGGCCGGTCAAAGCCGCCGCGCGCGCCGCCAGCTCGTGCAGGACCTGCTTCTTGTTATTGACCTTGAGCGCCGGAAGAATCGCGTTCGGCGCAACCAGATCGGTGAGCGGCATTGCGGGAACCTGAAAGCGCGAGGCCGCAGCCTGCGGCGTGAGCCTTATTGCATTGATATGGCGATGACCGATGGATTTGCTTGCTGCATCGCATGATCTTGTTCGGATGTGGCGGTCCGCGTTCGGCGATCATGCTCCAAAAGCCGCGGGAACATAAGGACGGCCCACCGGCCCGTCAATGGCTTTGATCGGACCCTGCAGAGCCCGCGTCGATCCAGCCCAAATGCCCGTCCGGACGGCGGTAAACCACGTTGATGCCGCCATTGACGGCATGACGGAACACCAGGACCGGAGCGCCCGTCACGTCGAGTTCGGTCACTGCGTCGCGCACCGACAGCTGGCGCAGCGCGGTGGTCGATTCGGCGATGATCACCGGTGCAAATCCTTCGACCGCCGCCTCGGCGTCGCCTTCCGGCGCAGCGATCACGTCGCTCGGCGCATCAACCGCGCCGCCACCGTCCAGCCGCTCCGGCCGGTGGTCCTTGAGCCGGCGGTGATAGCGCCGCAGCCGCTTCTCGATGCGCAGCGCCGCCTGATCGGCGCTGGCGTAAGCGTCGGCGGCGCTGCCTTCGGCGTGCAGGGTGGTTCTCGAATCCAGATGGATGGCGCATTCGGTGCGAAAGCCGAAACCGTCGCGCTGCAGCGTGACGTGGCCTGAATAACCGCCGTCAAAATACTTGCCCATGGCCTCGGCGACGCGCGCCTTGACGCGCGCGCGCAACGCGTCGCCGACGTCGAGATTTTTTCCGGAAATGCGAAACGACATGCTTGCCTCCGCGCAGCCGCGCCCATTGCCTGGCAATGACCGCACATTGTCCCGCAAGATTCGACCTAAGCATCGCCCGGTACGGAGTCAACGCGGCGCCACATCAACGTCGCGCCGCGCCGACGCCGCAATCAGCCCCGCAGACGCGCCGGCACGCCGCCGCGCGCCGGTTCAGGGCGACACCGCGACCTGCTTCTCGCGCCGGCGCTGCACCGACGACGGAATGCGCATGGCCTCGCGGTACTTGGCGACGGTACGCCGCGCGATGTCGACGCCGGCCTCGCGCAGCCGCTCGACAATGGTGTCGTCGGACAACACCGCATCGGCGCTCTCGGCGTCGATCAACTGCTTGATGCGATGGCGCACCGCTTCGGCCGAATGCGCTTCGCCGCCATGCGCGGCGGCAATGGCGGAGGTGAAAAAATATTTCAGCTCGAAAATGCCGCGGCTCGTCGCCATGTATTTGTTGGCGGTGACGCGCGACACCGTCGATTCGTGCATGCCGATCGCTTCGGCCACCGTTTTGAGATTGAGCGGACGCAAGTGCTCGACGCCGCGGGCGAAGAACGCATCCTGCTGGCGCACGATCTCGTTGGCCACCTTCAGAATAGTGCGGGCGCGCTGGTCGAGCGCACGCACCAGCCAGGTGGCGCTCTGCAGGCATTCGGCGAGGTAGGATTTCTCCGCCTCGCGGCGCGCCGCGGCCGACACCTCGGCGTAATAGCTTTGATTGACGAGCACCTTCGGCAGCGTATCGGAATTGAGCTCGACGAGCCACGCCCCGCTGGGCGCCAGTCGCACGAATACGTCCGGCACGATTGGCTGCACCGGCGCGGTGCCGAAGGCGAGCCCCGGCTTCGGATTGAGCTGGCGCAGCTCGGCGATCATATCGGCGAGATCCTCGTCGCCGACGCCGCAGATTTTCTTCAGCGCCGCAAAATCACGCCGGGCGACGAGATCGAGATGCGCGACGAGCGCCTGCATGGCCGGATCGAAACGATCGCGCTCCCTGATTTGCATCGCCAGGCACTCGGCCAAGTCGCGGGCAAACACGCCGGGCGGATCGAACTTTTGCAACAGGCCGAGCACCGCCTCGATTTCACCGATGCTGGTGCCAAGCTTGTCCGCCGCTGTTTCGAGATCGCCGGTCAGATAGCCGGTCTCGTCGACCAGATCGATGAGATATTGGCCGATCATGCGGCGCGCCGGATCGGCCACGGCAAGCATCAATTGCTCGCGCAGCCAGTCGGCCAAGGTCGCTTCAGCCGGGACGAACGCTTCGAGATTGTAGTCGCCGTCATCGCGGCCGCCTGGGCCGACACCGGCCCATTCCGAATAGCCGGCCGGCCCTTCGGCGGGCCGCGGCCGAAGCGGCGGCTCGGCATCCTCGCCGGCGGTGTCCTCGAAGGCGGTTTGCGGCTGTCCGTCTTGCGCCGCCGCGGTCTCGCGGCTGGGCGGGTCCCAGCCATCAGCCACGGCACTCTCATTGGGCAGCTGGGACTCGGCGGCCTCCGCCGGTTCGGCCTCACCCTCGGACTCCCGGTCGAGCAGCGGATTGCGCTCGAGCTCCGCGTCCACATAGGCCGCCAAGTCGAGATTCGACAGCTGCAGCAGCTTGATGGCCTGCATCAGCTGCGGCGTCATCACCAGAGCCTGGCTCTGCCGAAGCTGAAGGCGTTGGGTCAGGGCCATGACGGCCGAATTGGTCCGATTCTTGCTTGCTGATGCCCTGTAGAGCAGTTCGGACCGCCCGCCGTCAACCAGTTTGCGCCGCAAGAGAGCGCCGCCCGGCGGCAAATTTGTCGAAAACCTTAAAGCCGGAATTCTTCGCCGAGATAGAGCCGGCGCACATCCGGATTGTTGACGATGTCGTCGGCGCGGCCCTCCATCAGCACTTCGCCCGAATAGATGATGTAGGCGCGGTCGGTCAGGCCGAGCGTCTCGCGCACATTGTGGTCGGTGATCAACACGCCGATGCCGCGGTTGGTCAGGTGCCGCACCAGCGCCTGGATGTCGCCGACCGCGATCGGATCGATGCCGGCGAACGGCTCGTCGAGCAGCATGTAGTTCGGCCGCGTCGCCAGCGAACGGGCGATCTCGACGCGCCGGCGCTCGCCGCCGGAGAGCGCGATCGACGGGGTCTTGCGCAGGCGGGCGATGTTGAATTCTTCGAGCAGCGCGTCGAGATCGCGCTCGCGCCGCTGGCGATTGGGCTCGACGACTTCGAGCACGGCGCGGATGTTTTGCTCGACCGTCAGACCGCGGAAAATCGAGGCTTCCTGCGGCAGATAACCGATGCCGAGGCGAGCGCGCTGGTACATCGGCAGCGCCGTGACGTCGTAGCCGTCGAGCTCGATACTGCCCTGGTCGGCCTTGATCAGGCCGGTGATCATGTAAAACACCGTGGTCTTGCCGGCGCCGTTGGGCCCGAGCAGGCCGACCGCTTCGCCCCGGCGCAGATAGAGGTTGACGTGCTTTACGACTTTGCGGCCGACGAAGCTTTTTTCGACGCCCTCGACCACCAGGATGCCTGCGCGGTCGGGGCGCGCCGCGCCGTTACCGTCGTTACGCCGCCGCGGCCGGCTGGCGGGAGGCGGCTCGGCCTGCTGGGCCGGCGGTTGGCGGTCCTGCCGCTCGGGTTGGGGCGGCGGCGCCTTGGTACGCGCCTTGACCGGAGCTGGGGCTGGCAGGCTCGCAATGTCCACATAGGTGCCGCTGATGACGCCGCCCATCGAGGTCAGATCAATGACCTCATCGCCGGCGACCGCGGCCTGCCGCGTACCGGCCGGGCGGCGGCGAAAATGGGAAAGAATGTTCAAGCGCCACGATCTCCCGCGGTTCGCCTGGCCATCCGCATCATGTTTCTGAGCGAGGACACCAGCGACTCAACGCAACGCCTCTCTCCCATGGCGCCAGGCACGCGGCAAGTTCACTGTTTCGGGCCGGGTCCGATGGTCATGAAATTGCTCGCGCCGCCCTTGCTGTCGCTGTTCGGAATGATGAGCGCGCGCACGCGGCCCTGCGTAGCGCCGGGAGCAGACTCGACGCGCGCATTGCCGGTAACGGTATCGACGACCACGCGTTCACCGTGGATGACGTTCTTGCCTTGGCTGACCACAACGTTGCCGCTGAGCGTGATGGTCTTGTCATGCAGGTCGTAAACGCCGAGGTCGCCGCTGGCATTCTGATCCTTGCTGGTGACGGTGACGTCGCCGTGCGCCTCGATGCGGCGAATACTCTGCGCATTCGGCGGCGTGCTGCCAGACGAGGTCTTGGCGCGGACGACCGGCTTGTCGCCGCCGATGCCCACCTCTTCACCATAAAACACCACGAGCGTCTTGCAGCGCATCGTAGTGTCGCCCTGCACCACGCGCACGTCGCCGGAAAACGTCGCGGTCTTCTGCCGGTCGCGGACTTCGAGCGATTTGGCGTCGATCTGGATCGGCTGATCCTTATTCTGCGCCCCCGGCACGAGGCCGCCCGGCTCCGCGCGCGGGCCCTGCGCCATAGCCGACGCCGAAACCGTCAATGCCACCGCCGCGGCGGCGAAAAACTGAAGCTTTTGACTCATGAGCTTTTGACTCATGGCTGGTCCGTCTTGTCGTCAGTCTTACCCGACTGCAGCGTCATGCTGACGTCGCTGAAGCGAACCATGTCGCCCTTGTCGGTGATTTCCAGCCGTTTGGCGTTGAGCCACCCGTCGAGCAGTTTCACCCAGACCGGCGTGTCGGAAACCACATTGCCCTTGCGCATGTCGACCACCGCCTGGCTCAAGCGCGCCTCGTAGCCGGTCGAGGACACCAGGTGAATGTTGTTGTTGAGCGTAAGCATGTCGCCCTTCATGTCGTAGACACCGTCGTCCGCCCACAGATCGACGGTGCTCTTGTCGGCCATTTCCATGTTGGCGCGGATGCGCTGGAGCTGCACGAAGTCGGGCTTGGTGACGTCCTGCGCGGCCGCCTCGGCGCTCAACTGGTAAGCCCGCCCATCGCTGGTGTAGCCGGTGAGCCGCGGCTTTTGCATGGTGACCTTGGTGCCTTGGATGAGCACATTGGCAATTTCGCCCGGCAGCCGCAGCGCTCCGACCGACGGCAAATAATTGTCGACGACGAGGCCGACCAGCACCGCCGCGACGGCACCGACCAGACAGACCCGCAACAGGCGGACCCATCGACTGTGGCGCAGCGCCCGCCGATACAGCCGTTCGCTGTTGCCGCGCGGGCGTGCCGGAAAAGCAGTGCCGCCCTCGTCTGCGGCGAAGGAGATGCTGGTCAAACGATTATCCCCTCGGACCGCCCGCCCCCGATTCGGCCCGGAGCCTCATTCTACGGTTATGGCGCCTCATAGTCGCCTGCGAATGTGGCCTGGACGCGACCGCCGCATGACCCCCGGCCGAGCCGTTCAAGACTGTAAAAAACTGCTTTACGAGTGGGAAAAGATGTCTTCGCCGGTGAACCCGGCGAGATCGAGCCGCACCCGGTCGGGCAGGAAGCCGAAGCAGGCCGCGGCCAAAGCCTGGCGGCCCTCGCGCGCCAGCATGGCATCGAGCTTGTCTTTCAGCGCGTGCAAATAGAGCACATCGGAGGCGGCGTAGGCGAGCTGCGCCTCGGACAGGCCCGCGGCGCCCCAATCGGACAGCTGCTGCTGCTTTGACAGGTCGTGGCCGAGCACCTCGCGCACCAAATCCTTCAGGCCATGCTTGTCCGTATAGGTGCGCACCAGCCGCGACGCGATTTTCGTGCAATAGACCGGCTCCGCCATGACGCCGAAAGTCTTCTGCAGCATGGCGAGGTCGAAGCGGGCGAAGTGGAAAATCTTCAGCACGTTGCGGTCGCCGAATAGCTTCTTGAGATTCGGCGCGTCAGCCGGCGCCGCGGCGATCTGCACCAGGTCGGCCGAGCCGTCGCCGGGCGACAACTGCACCAGGCAGAGCCGGTCGCGCGTCAGGGAAAGCCCCATCGTCTCGGTATCGATGGCGACCGCACGGGCGCCCGCGTAATGCGTAAGGTCCGGCAGATCGCCGCGATGAAAGCGGATGGTCATGCGGGGTGAATATCGCACCCGCAATGGCGCGTCAAAAACCCAATAAGCCGGCCTTCATCATAATTGCGAGGGGCCGGGATGATCCCCTACAATGGATCAGACCAGCCGTCAGCAAAAGCGCACGAGCCGCAATCCATGAAACGCACGGTCGCACTGAGCCCGACTCTTCCGGGGCCGGTTGTTTCGGCCGCAGCATCGGCGCTGCTCATGAGCCTCGCCGTCGCGAACGCCGCCGCGCAAACGCTCACCAACCCCAATGCGCCGCCCCAATGGTCGTCGCCGCAGAGCCGCGCCAAGCCGGGCACCGCCGCTCAAACCAAAAAGTCCTGCAAAGAATTCGGCGCCGGCTTCGTCAACGTCCCCGGCACCGACACATGCGTCAAGATCGGCGGCTTCGTGACGGTCGAAGGCGGCAGCCGCGGACGGTGAGCTTATCTGTCGGCTGGCGCCAGGAGCGGACTCGAACCCGCCTTCATCGCGGCGCCAGCGCCTGAAACGAGCGGGTCGAGCGTTGCGCCGCTAGGCCGTGCCGGCAGCTACGCCACGGCCGCGCAGGCGCGCCAAGCTGATTACGATCTAAGGACAATCAAGCGCCGCGGCATCACGATACAGGCAAGACCTGCCAGAATCAGGAAGGCGCCGGCGAGCCGAACCGGCCCCAATCGCTCATGAAAAATGATTGCTGACGCAAGCATTCCAGTGCATGGGGCGAGCAACGCGAAGGGCGCGACCTCAGCGGTGCTATGCCGGGCCAGCAATCGTCCCCAAATGGCGTAGGCCAGCACGGTCGCGATCGCGCCGAGATAAAGCACGGCCGCGGCGCTGGAGACCGAGGCGCCGACGATGGCCGCGCCGAGCGGATGCGACCGATCGTAAACGGTGGAAAGGATCAGGGCTGGAATCGGTGGGATAAGGCAGAGCCAAGCAACAAGGGGAAAAATAGCGACGCCGCTCCCCACCTTTTTAAGGAGCACGTTTCCGATCGCCCAGCTCAGCGCGCTGGCAATGCCTAGGGCGAGGCCGGACGTTGTAAGGTCGCCTCCCACCGTCAACGCGATCGCGGCCAGTCCGCAAATCGCCAGACCAATTCCCGCCGTCTGGCGAAGTGTCGGGATGTCGCCCAGGAACAAGGCCGCCAGGCCGATCGTGAAAAAAGCTTGCGTCTGCTGGGTCATCGACGCGAGTCCCGGCGGCAGCCCCTGAGTATAAGCATAGAACAACAGTAAAAACTGGCCGGTATACAGGGTCAGGCCGACGATGATCAGCGTCAGCCAGGGGATTTTCGGGCGTGGAACAAACAGCGCCGGCAGGCCGGCCACCACAAATCTCAGCACGACCAGTTGGGGAGCCGAGAAGCTCTGCAGTCCATATTTGGTCGCCACAAAGGCCAGGCCCCAGATGACGGCCGTCAGCACCGCGAGAGCTATGTCACGTCCATTCATGGCGCGCTCTTTCCACCGCGGCGCTTATCGGGGAGGGTGGTGCGATTGCTGTCGGATCAGCAAGGCTATGGTCAAGACCAACGCCGGACAACCTGCAAGATATCAAATTTCAAAGGGATGAAAATACAATCAAGACGTTGCAGGACGTTGCAGGACGACACCATGAGCAACAATGGAAGAGAACGTGCGGGCCGCATTGGCGCCGCTGGCTTATTCAACCCATTGGTGCCCAGGAGAGGGGCGAAACAGACGAAGCTTGTCAATAGCTTATCGTGTCCCACGTTTGCCAAACGTCACATTGAATCTCAATCGGTATTTTTGAGATTGTCCCACCCAATACAACGCCGCGCAACGGTCACCTTCTGACACTCATAGCGGACATCAATTTAGGTTGTTGGCATGTCGGCTTTTCGCGGGACTCAGACATTCGGAGCACTTCACGGAGTGCTGGGGCAAAGCGGTCTTTACCCGGGTGCAGGTTCCATTTGTCCGGCCGGCTCCCGACCGGCCGGAGCGAACATGTTGAGCGCGAACCAGGAGCGGAAAGCACGTATATCGTCACGCGAGCCGTCGAGACGCAACTGATCATCACGAATTGCTTGATAAATCGGGACATGACCGAGCCAAATCTGAGTGAGCACTCGCAGACTAGCTTCGACGAAAAGGTCAATATCAAAGCCCGGGTTGCGGTAGCAAAGATCGACAACGCCGCGCTCGAATACTAGCCAATAGCGGCGACGACTGATCGGAACGGCAGAAAGCCGAAATTCGACAACGTACCGGCCGTTATGCGGCGAAGCTTTCCCGACGACGTTACGGCGGATGTCCCACATCAGAAGGTCGGGGTCCAAATTCGCCCTATCAACGAGATCGTGGCGCAACCAGCGTTGCGCCCAGAGTCCCATGTTCTCGACGACAGGAAACAGTTCCCGGCCGGCCGGGGTCAGATGATACTCGAAACCACCGCCTTCGCCGCGCCGGCGCTCTACAATCCCGGCGAACTGCAGCTCCTTGAGGCGCCGCGCCAGCAGCGCCGACGACATACGCGGCACCCCGCGCTGCAGGTCGTTGAAGCGGACGCTGCCGCACAACAACTCGCGAATGACGAGCGGCATCCATCGCTCGGCCAATATCTCGGCGGCAAGGGCGATGGGACAAAATTGGCCGTATCCCCGCTTCTCAACCATGCAGAATCCTAAAATAAGACGGCGGACTGACCACTTCAGATTTTAAAGTTGCGGCCGGACGCTGTCGAGGCCAGCTTGCCCAAAATGCCCCAAGGCGGAGGTTCGGTCATGACTCGATTTCTTGACCTGCAAGCGCTCGTACAGATCATCGGACCGCGTTTTGCGGAAGGCGCAGCCGAACGCGACCAA
>JASHSE010000323.1 GCA_030036975.1 Xanthobacteraceae bacterium
CGCGGCCGCGGCGGCGCGGTCGCCGAGCGCGGCGGCCGTATCGACGGGCGCGGCGGCGCGGGCTTGCGAATCATCGAGCAAATTGCGGCGCGGCCGATTGCGCATCGCCCGCCTCATCGCCAGCGCGGCGCCGGATGGCGCACGCACGCGCGCCAAACGTAGCGGCGTCGCCGCCGCCGCGATTTTTTGGCGGGTGCGGCGTCGGCCGGCACGGGTTTCGGCGCGGCCTTCGCGACAATCTGGGGCGGGATCCGATAAGCGCGCCGGGCGTGGTGCGCGCAGTACGGCATGCCGCGGGCCAAATCGGCTTGCGGCACGCCGCAAAAGAAGAACCCCGTCGCGCCCGGGCGGCCGATCGGCCACCGGCAACTGGTGTTGGTCAGTTCAAGCAGGCATTCGCCGCGCCGGCGCGAGGCCTGCCGCGGCGGCCCGTCCGCTTTGCGGCGACGCGGCCGCCACTGCGGCGCGTCGGCAAGGCTTGCAGCACGTCGCCGCAACCGAAAAATCTTGCCGAGAACAGCCGAGCGCGACAGCCCGCCAAGCTCTGCGGCAATCGCCTCGGCGCTGGCGCCGCGCGCCCATAAAAGCTGCAGCATGGTTACGCGTTCGGCGGTCCATTGATGGCGCATGGCTGCCTCGTTGCGGAAAACCGGCCGGTCCCACGCATCAGATCAGTCACGTTTATAGAGACGAATATTCGCGTTATAGTCGCGACATGGCGGACAGTCAAGTCACCATTTTAGGCGCTAGAAATTCGAACGAAATTAGTGACAATAACCGGATGGGACGAAAGATTGCGCCTGCAGGACCGGGCCGGCATTTGACCGGCCTCTACTACGCGCGCGAATCACGCGGCATGACTCGCACCGAACTGGTGCGGCTGACCGGAGTGTCGAAGCAGCAGCTGTCGCGGCTGGAAAACGGCGTGGTCCGGCTGCGGCTTGATCACCTCAAACCGTTTGCCAACGCGCTCGGCTATGCGCCGGAGCAGATCCTGTTGTGGGGGCGCTATCCGGGGACGCCGAGCATACCGGGCGGCGGTCACATCGAATCGAGCGACGTGCTGCGCGACGAGCCGCGCCGCGAGGTGTTCGGCCCAAGCGCCGGCCAGGTGGCCGAGCTCGACATTCGCGCCGGCATGGGCGGCGGCGGCGTGCCGTCCCGCGAACTGCGCAAGGACGGCCGCCATGCCGATGCGGTAAAGCCCGAAGGCTGGGTGTTTCCGCCGGGATTCGTCCGCGAGGAACTGCACGCCTCGCCCGCCCACCTGATCGTGCTCGACACCACCGGCGACAGCATGGCGCCGACCATCGCGTCGGGCGAGCGGGTCATCGTCAACAGCGCGCATAGGACGCCGACGCCGGACGGCCTTTACGCCATCCGCGACGCCTTCGGCTGCATCGTGGTCAAGCGCCTGCAGTTGCTGCGCTCGTCGCAGCCGACGCGGGTCAAGATCATTTCCGACAATCCGAATCACCCGACCGAGGAAGTTCCGCTCAACGAGCTGGAAATCGTCGGCAAAGTGATCTGCTGCCTCAAGCTGGTCTGAGCACCGCTGGTCGGCAGCGTCCAAAAGCTGCCCTCACGCTGACGAACGTGGCCGGCCCGTCTACCGGGAGCGCCGAATCGTCGATCCCGACGCTCTCTGCGCCTTGCGTCACAACCGGCACGCTGTTGCCGGTCGCGATTAATGTCGGCTTGACTATCGTCTCTCATAAAGTTACATAATTATAACTTAAAGTGGTACATAAGGGCGCTTAATGCGACACCGCGGGCGGCGGCTTCGCGGCGCGCCGAGGCTGCCATGCCGCATCGACCCCGTGGCGAGCGTGACCGAGACCGTGCGCACCGCACCGCTGCGGCAGCGCAATCGCGATCGGCCATGGCTGCGGCGCTGGCGCAGATCGAGGCCGCGTTCGATGAAGCTGCCGCAGTCAATGCCTTCAAGCTTCGGGTCGAGCAGCAGCTCGGCCGCGGCCCATCTCATCCCGCGGTCCGAGCGCGCTACGCCGGCCGCGCCGCATTGCTGCAGGGCCGCAGCCTCGACGCCGCGATTGCGCTCGTCGAACGCTGGTGGCGCGACGAGCGCCGCGCCTTTCTGATCGCGAGCGCGCTCGGCCGCGGCGTGCGGCTGCCGCTCCAGGTTCTCCAAGAGCTGCGCCTTATCCTGCGGCTGATGCGCTGCAAACGCATGCAGGCGCAATTTTCAACGATTGTCGCGGCTGTGTGCGACGAACCGATAGCGATGGCGGCAGAATGAGTAGCGATATGGGCCTTGGTTCCGCTCGTCCCCGCGAAAGCGGGGACCCAGGTTCTTTGCAAGCGTTCCTGGATTCCCGCTTTCGCGGGAATGAGCGGATGAGCCTGGCGTACCTAAGACGTGCCCGGCCGCACCACCCGGATGTGCAGCTCGCGCAATTGCTTCGGCGACACCTCCGACGGCGCGCCCATCATCAAATCTTCGGCGCGCTGGTTCATCGGGAACAGCACGACTTCGCGCAAATTCTCCTCGCCGCAAAGCAGCATGACGATGCGGTCGATGCCCGGCGCGATGCCGCCGTGCGGCGGCGCGCCGAGCGAGAGCGCATGCAGCATGCCGCTGAATCGCTTTTCCAACTCCGCCTCCGGGTAGCCGGCGATGGCGAAGGCCTTCTTCATCACGTCGGGGCGATGATTGCGGATCGCGCCGGACGACAATTCGACGCCGTTGCAGACGATGTCGTACTGGATCGCGCGCAGGCCGAGAATTTTGTCGCGATCCGACGCATCGAGCGTCAAGAATTCGTCGACCGGCAGGTTCGGCATCGAGAACGGGTTGTGCGAGAAGTCGATCTTCTTCTCGTCCTCGTTCCATTCGTACATCGGAAAGTCGACGATCCAGCAAAACTCGAAGCGGCCCTTGTCGATCAACCCGAGCTCTTCGCCGATTTTTGTCCGCGCCGCGCCGGCGAACTTGACGAATGTCTGCGGCTCGCCGGCGACAAAGAACACGGCATCGCCGTCGTTCAGGTCGAGCTTTTGGCGCAGCGCTTCGGTTCGCTCGGCGCCCAAATTATTGGCGACCGGGCCGCGGCCGACGACGGCACCGCCTTCGCCGGCAAAGAAGATATAGCCGAGCCCGGGCTGGTCCTCGCCCTGCGCCCAGGAATTCATGCGATCGCAGAACGCACGCGAGCCGCCGCGTGGCGCCGGGATCGCCCACACCGCGGCGGTGCCGCTCGTTTCCAGGATACGGGCGAAGATCTTAAAGCCCGAGCCGCGAAAAATATCCGACACGTTCGCCATCACGACCGGGTTGCGCAAGTCGGGCTTGTCGGTGCCGTATTTCTCCTGCGCCTCCTTGTAAGGGATGCGCGGAAATTTCGGCGTCACCGGCTTGCCGCCGGCAAATTCCTCGAACACGCCGCGGATCACCGGCTCGACAGCGTCGAACACGTCGTCCTGGGTGACGAAGCTCATTTCCAGGTCGAGCTGATAGAACTCGCCGGGCGAGCGGTCGGCGCGGGCGTCCTCGTCGCGGAAGCACGGCGCGATCTGAAAGTAACGGTCGAAGCCCGACACCATGATCAGCTGCTTGAACTGCTGCGGCGCCTGCGGCAGCGCGTAAAACTTTCCTTCATGCAGCCGCGACGGCACCAGATAATCGCGCGCGCCTTCGGGCGAAGAGGCGGTCAGGATCGGCGTCTGAAACTCGAAAAAGCCTTGAGCCTTCATGCGCCGGCGGATCGAATCGATAATCTCGCCGCGCTTGATGATGTTGTTGTGCAGCCGCTCGCGGCGCAGGTCCAGAAAACGATACTTGAGCCTGATGTCCTCCGGATATTCCTGGTCGCCGAACACCGGCATCGGCAATTCGCCGGCCGGCCCCAAAACCTCGATCTCGCGCACATAGACTTCGACCACGCCGGTCGGCAAATCCGGGTTCTCGGTGCCGTCAGGGCGCGCCCGCACCTTGCCGTCGACCCGCACCACCCATTCGGCGCGCAAGGTCTCGGCGACCTTGAACGCGGCGCTGTCCGGATCGGCGACCACCTGGGTGATGCCGTAATGGTCGCGCAGGTCGATGAACAGCACGCCGCCATGATCGCGGATGCGATGGCACCAGCCGGACAGCCGCGCCTCGATGCCGATGTCGCCTGAGCGCAGCGCGCCGCAGGTATGGGTGCGATAACGATGCATGGTGCTGATTTGGCTCTTGACGGCAGGCGGAAAGCGCATGCGGGATTATGTTTGTCAAGGCGTGGCGCAGGCGTTGCGAAACGCGCCGAACAGGCGCATGCTGTGCATTGGTCGTGGGGGCGAGCAGCAAGGGGTGGGGACATGACTGAGCGAGCGCTGATCATCTGTGTGCTCATCATTTCGGCCCTGGGGCTTTCCGCCTGCGGCGATGCGGGCAATCCGCTGGCGCAGATGAAGCTCGCCGGACAGAGCGATGACATGTGCCAACAGAGCGGCGCCGGCAACGGCATGAC
>JASHSE010000324.1 GCA_030036975.1 Xanthobacteraceae bacterium
CCATGCAAGCGATCATGGCGGTCATCGTCGCGCTCGCGTGGGAAGGATAACAACGGGGACATGCCATGGTGTCGGACAGCCAGTTCAAATTTCTGCGGTCGATCGACACGCCGACAGTCTGCAACCTGATCGAGATCGTGGCGCCGGAACGGCGCGGCGCCGGCTATACGGCGAGCCATCTGCATTGTCCGTTTCCCGATCTGCCGCCCATGGTCGGATTCGCCAAGACGGTGACCATCCGCGCCCGCGACAAGGTCGGCGGGCCGAGCTACATGCAGAAGCGGATGGATTATCTCGATTACGTCGCGGCCGAACCGCGCCCAAGCGTGGTCGTGATCGAGGACAAGGACGAGCCGGCCGGCTACGGCGCGTTCTGGGGCGAGGTGCAGACCAACGTGCACAAGGCGCTCGGCTGCCTCGGCACGGTGACCAACGGGTCGATCCGCGATATTGCGGCGGTGGCCGAAGGCTTTCAGATGCTGGCCGGCTCGTTCGCGCCCTCGCACGCTTACGTGCACGTGGTCGAATTCGGCCTGCCGGTGACGATCCACGGCATGGCGGCGCAGAGCGGTGACCTCATCCACGCCGACCGCCACGGCGCCGTGGTGGTGCCGGCAGACAAGATCGACGCCATGGCGGCCGCGCTCGACGGCCTCATGAAACAAGAGGCGCGCATCATCGCCGCGGCGAAATCCGGCCAAGGCGTCGAAGCCATCAAGGCGGCGTTCCGGGGGTGAGGAGACTCATCCGCCGCTCATTCCCGCGCAAGGGGGAATCCAGGCGCAATTCTCTTGCTCGGGTGCATGCGAACTGGGTCCGCGCTTGCGCGGGGACGAGCGGACGTGTGTGCTCGACATCCCGATATCCGACTCACTCGTCCGCACTCGGGTGCCAGTGCGGCTGGTAGCCGGCAGCGAGGACGGCAAGGATCGAAGGCGGCGTGAGTACGTCGAGCAAGCCGCGGCGCGCCGTCAGCGTCTTGGCGTCAGTATGAAACCGCCCGCCCCGATTTCCCATAAACAAGCCGCGCGCCGGCACGGCCAAAAGTTCGCCGAACGGATCGACGCGATTCTGCAGCGGCAGTTTTTTGTTGACCTCATCCTGAGGTGCTCGCCCGCAGGGCGAGCCTCGAAGGATGTAGGCCGAGGCGCCTTGGCCTCACCCTTCAAGGGCCGAAACGCCACAATAATTAAGGCGGTCCGCGGCTCGAACGCGCAAAATGCTTCGGCAGCCGCCCGGGACGTCGTGTATTACGGCTGGCGACGTGCCATTCGAAAACTTATTGGCGGTCCTGGCCGCTGTTCTCGGGATGGCGCCGCCATTCCAGGAACTGGGCATAGAGCTGTTCGACGTCTTTGTCGGACAGGTCGGCATTTCCGCGCTGTGCCATGAAGTCCTTGAAATCCGCGAGTGAATAAGTCACGGCCGCCGACGCGGATTGCGTCGTTTTCACAGCGCCTTGTTGCGATGACCCGTCGAGGCCGCGCAAGAACCAGCACTTGTGCTGCGTTGTCCGGTCCGTGCGATAATACCAGTGACTATTCGGCGGAGCGGACGAACCTGGAGCGGTGAGACAATCGGCGGCGCGTGCGGTGTCAGCCGACCCGACGGCACCCAAGATCGCGACCAGGAACGCAGAGACAAAAGCTGTCGAACCGATCGGCAATCGAATGTGTTCTGCCATGATGATTGCCATCCCCTTCCATCATCGGCGAACAAATTTCTTCGCCAAATTCGCTCACAATGCGATGCAAACTCGGCAATCCTGCGGTGATTGCGGAATCGGATTGCGGCACGCAAATTGGCGCTCCGATGGGCGGCGAACGAATGTCGTTTTTGCGTCTTATTCGACCGCCGCCGCCCGGACTTGCCCTGCAGTTGATATCCGCTTCACCGCCAAGCAACCGCAGAGAATTTGATGACGAAGCCGCGGCGCCGCTCACTCCGGCTTGATGCCGGCGAAGCGCACGACCTTGGCCCATTTCGCCGTCTCGGCGGCGATGAATTTGGCGAAATCGTCCGGTGAGCCGGGAAACTCCTCGCCGCCCAGGTCGTGCAGCCGCGCCTTGAGTTTCGCATCGGCAAGGCCGGCATTGATCTCGCGGTTGAGCGTCGCGATGATGTCCGCCGGCGTGCCTTTCGGCACGCCGATGCCGAACCACGCCGTCGCTTCGTAGCCGGGCAGGAATTGGGCGACCGGCGGCACGTCGGGCAGCACCGCCTGGCGCGTTACGCTCGTCACCGCCAGCGCGCGCAGCTTGCCCGACCTGATGAATTCGAGCGACGACGGCAGCGGATTGAACGTCACCTGCACCTGGCCCGCGAGCAGGTCGGGAAACTGGCTCGAGCGGTAATGCACGGCGACGAGATCGACGCCGGCCATCATCTTGAACAACTCGCCGGCGACGTGGTTGATGCAGCCGATGCCGGGCGTCGACATGTTGATCTTGCCAGGATGCGCCTTGGCATAGGCGATGAATTCCGGAATCGTCTTGGCCGGCACCGACGGGTGCAGCATGACCACCGCCGGCACGCGGATGACGCCGGCGACCGGCGCGATGTCGCGCATGAAGTTGAAATTCAGATTGGTGTAGATCGACGCGTTGATGGCGTTGGTCTGCGTCACCCAAAGCAGCGTGTAGCCGTCGGGCGCGGCATGCACCACCGCGTCGGCGGCGATATTGGTGCCGGCGCCGGGCCGGTCCTCGATGACGAATTGCTGATGCAGTTGTTCGGAAAGCCACTGGCCGATCAGCCGCGCCGTGATGTCCGACGAGGTGCCGGCCGGAAAGCCGACGATGATCCGCACCGGCCGGGACGGATAGGCTTGCGCGAAAGCAAGGCGCGTCAGCGTGCTCGCCGCGGCGATCGCGGCGGTGAGTTCTAAAAAGCGTCTGCGTGGAAGTTGCATCGTCTTCTCCCGAACTCTGTTCTCCTCACCCTGATGTGCTCGGCGCAGTGGCCTGCATCCTTCGAGGGCCGCTTCGCGGCCACCTCAGGATGAGGATAACGGTAGAGCGCTGATTCAGAACCTAACAGATGTGCCTACCACTGTCCCTGCTTGATCGGCTCGCGCGGCAGGATAGGCTCGCGCCACGTGGCATGGGAGTATGCAAACATGGCCGGCAAGAAAATCGTCATCGTCGGCGCCGGCGCGGTCGGCGGCTATACGGGCGCCCATATGGTGGCGGCCGGCGAGGACGTGACCTTCATCGATCCATGGCCGGTGCACGTCGAGCATATGCGCGCCCACGGCTTGCGCGTGACGCACGCGATGAAGGAGCCGGAATTTGCCGTGCCGGTGCGCGCGCTGCATGTCACCGACGCGCAGGTGCTGGCCAGGGAAGCGCCGGTCGACATCGCCTTCGTCTGCATGAAGTCCTACGACACCGCCTGGGCCACGATGCTGATCGCGCAATATCTCGCGCCCGACGGCTACGTGGTGTCGCTGCAGAACTGCATGAACGAGGCGACCGTCGCCGGCGTGGTCGGCTGGGGCAAGACGCTCGGCTGCATCGCGAGCTCCATCACCGTCGGCCTGCCGGAGCCCGGCCACGTGCATCGCGGCGCCGCCAAGCACGGCGCGGCGCACACCGTGTTCCGCACCGGCGAAGTGCACGGCCGCATCACGCCGCGCGCCGAGGAAATCTGCCGCCTGGTCGGCTACGCCGACAGCGCCAAGGTGACCAACAATCTGTGGGGCGAGCGCTGGTCGAAGCTCGTGGCCAACGCGATGCAGAACGGCTTGTCGGCCTGCACCGGGCTCGGCGGCGGCGACATGCTCAAGAGCGAGCCGATCCGCCGCTTGGCGGTGCGGCTGGGCAGCGAAGCAATCCGCGTCGGCCAGGCGCTCGGCTACGCGCTCGAGGATATTCTGCACCTGTCGCCGGAGACCATCGCGCGCGCCGGCGAAGGCGACGAGGCGGCCATGCGCGCCTGCGACGCGCAACGCTTCAGGGACGCCGGCCGCACCGCGTCGGGCCAGCGCCCGTCGATGGGCCAGGACATGCAGAAAGGCCGCCGCACCGAGATCGAATTTTTGAACGGGCTCGTGGTGCGCGAGGGCGACAAGCTCGGCCTCGCCTGCCGCGCCAATGCGGTGCTCACCGAGCTGGTCAAGCGCGTTGAAAAGGGCGAGCTGAAACCCGACCCGCGGCACATCACCGAGCTACGGCTCAATTGAAGCGCGGCACGCGGACGTAGGGTGGGTTGAGCGCAAGCGAAACCCACCGTTGCATGGCGAGCCTGCATGATGGGTTTCGCTGCCGCTCAACCCATCCTACACGCTGCTACACGCTGCACTCAGGCCGCGGCAGGTGCCGCGGAGCTTTCGGCGACGCGCGTAAAGGCCCGGACCAGCGCGGCTTCGAGCTTGCCGCCCATGTCATGTAAAATGTCGAACGCGCGCGTCGGCGGCATCGGTTGTTTGTAGGGCCGACGCTCGATCAGGGCCGCGTAGATGTCGCAAATCGTCGTCAGCCGCACCAGATCGCCGATTTGCGAGCCGGACAGACCGTCCGGATAACCGCTGCCATCAAGCAGCTCGTGATGGCGCAGCACGACCTCGAGGATTTCCGGCTCATAGCTGCCCTGCCCGCGCAAAATCTCGTGACCGATGCCCGGGTGGGTGCGCATGATCTTGAGTTCTGCAGGCTCCAGGCGGCCCGGCTTGTTGAGGATCGGCAGCGGGATTTTCGCCTTGCCGAGGTCGTGAAGGAGCGCGCCCCTGACCAGGCGTTCCTGATCGTTGGCCGACAGACCGAGGCTCCGGGCAAATTCGGCGGCCAGGCCCGTCACCAGCATGCAGTGCTGATACGTGCCGTTATCGTAGGTCCAGACGATATCGAGCCAGC
>JASHSE010000325.1 GCA_030036975.1 Xanthobacteraceae bacterium
GGCCGAACGGCGCCGGCAAGACCACGGTGATCGATCTTTTAGGCGGCGTGCTCAAGCCCAGCGCCGGCCGCATCCTGCTCGACGGCCGCGATATCACCGCGCTCGATCGGCATCAGCGCGTGCGGCTCGGCATGGCGCGCACGTTCCAGATCAATCAACTATTCCTCGATCTGACGCCGCTCGAAGCGATCGCGCTCGCGGTATCCGAGCGCTTAGGTTTCGGTTTCGATTGTTGGCGGTTGGTCGGCCGCAAGGGCGCGGTCGCCGACGAGGCGGCCGAGATGGTCGAGCGCTTCCATCTCGCCGACGTGATGCACGAGCGCACCGCGATCCTGCCCTACGGCAAGCAGCGGCTCCTCGAGATCGCGCTCGCCTTCGCCTGTCGGCCGCGCGTGCTGCTGCTCGACGAGCCCGCTGCCGGCGTGCCGGAAGCCGAGCGCCACGAGTTGCTCGCAACAATTGCCGCGCTGCCGGCCGGCGTCACCGTGCTGTTGATTGAGCACGACATGGATCTGGTGTTCTCGTTTGCCGACCGCATCTCGGTGCTGGTCAACGGCGCGCTGTTCGTCGACGGCGCGCCCGACGAGGTGGCACGCGATCCGCGCGTCAAGGCGGTGTATCTCGGCGAGGAGCTCGATGCCTGATCTGCTTGCCATCGAGCAGCTCTCCGCCGGCTACGGCGAAGCCGTGGTGCTGGCCGACGTGTCGCTGTCGCTCGTCGAAGGCGAGGCGCTGGCGCTGCTCGGCCGCAATGGCATGGGCAAGACCACGCTGATCAACTCGATCGTCGGCGTCACCCGTTATTTCGGCGGCACGATCGCGCTCGACGGCGCCGATATCACGGCGCTTCGCCCCGACCAGCGCGCCCATGCGGGCATCGGCTGGGTGCCGCAGGAACGCAACATTTTCAAATCGCTCTCCGTGCACGAAAACCTCACCGCCGTGGCGCGGCCCGGACCGTGGACCACCGCGAAGGTCTACGCGCTGTTTCCGCGGCTGGCCGAGCGGCGGCAGAATCTCGGCAACCAGCTCTCCGGCGGCGAGCAGCAGATGCTCGCGGTCGGCCGGGCGCTGGTGCTCAACCCGCGGGTCATGCTGCTCGACGAGCCGCTCGAAGGCTTGGCGCCGATCCTAGTCGAGGAACTCTTGGCGGCGCTGCGCCGCGTCATCCGCGACGAGGGAACCTCGGCCATTCTGGTCGAGCAGAATGCCAAAAAAATTCTCGGCGTCACCGACCGCGCCATCATCCTGGAGCGCGGCGCCATCGCGCACACGGCCGAAAGCGCAACGCTCGCCGCCGACCGCGCCGCACTGGAGCGGCATCTCGGCGTCACCGACAGCGGGCCGCGACGGACGGGCCGGCCAATGCGCTGATGTCCGCGTCGGCGCAAGGTAGACAGTCAAATTCGTGCATCCTATAGTCGCGCCTCCTCGGCATCCTCTGCCTCGCCAACGGTATTGCGCTCCGAAAAAGTGAGGTTGACCATGGGCCTCAATCCCCTTCCGTCCCCCGATCAGAAGCAGGCCGTCTTCTATGGTCAGTTGGTCAACGCCGCCTACGAAATGTACGACAATTATCCGACCAAGCCGACTCCGCCATGGCCCTCGCCGTTGCCTGGAAACTATAAGTTCGTGGCCTGGGTGCAGATGCGGGATTTTTTCATCTCGGAAAGCCCTTACGTCTGCTACGGCCTCATTGCGCAGAACCCTTCCGGGACGGACGATTATGTGCTCGCCATTCGCGGCACCAGCGATGTGGAGGAGTGGTGGGACGATTTCGTATCGATGAATCTCGTGCAGATGCCGGGCTTCGGCAATCCCAATACCGGCTACGCCAATGTCGGCTACGGCTTCTACAGAATCTATCAGACCCTACGGGTCATCTATCCGCTGCAATCGCTGGCGCCGCCCCCGAGCGACGTGACACCGCCGTCCGAATCGCTCGAAGCGGCCGGTTCTTTCGCCGACCAGGTGGCGGCGGCGGTGAACCGCCACGCCGCCGAAACCGCACTGCCGGGCGCGCCGCGCGCCGAGGCGCCCGGCGCCAAGAAGTCGATCACCGTCGCCGGGCACAGCCTCGGCAGCGCGCTGGCGACGCTGTATGTGGCTGAGAATTCCGTCAAGCAGCTGGTTCAGACGCCGCTGCTTTGTACGCTTGCGTCGCCGCGGGTCGGCGATTGGACCTTTAAGACGACGTTCGACAAGCTTGGCATCCCGTCGTGGCGCATCGTCAACGAGCCCGATGTTGTTCCCAGGGTGCCATTCTTCGGTTTTTGGCACATCAACACAGAGTATGAATACGACTCCGGCTTGTCGACAATTCCGTCGCCGGAATGCTGGCATTCGATCTACACCTATCTGCACCTGCTTGATCCGACGCAACCGCTGTCATCAAGCTGCTCCTGGTCGGCGCCGCGCACGGCAGCCGCGGCTGCGCCGTTGCGCGCAGCACTGCGGCCGTCGCTGCGCGCTCCAGCTTCGTCGCTTGCCAGCGAGAAAGAAATCGCCGTCGCTGCGCCCGCCGGCACCACGATCAACATCACGATCAAAGTCGGCTGACCGCTGCGTGCATTGTCGCAGAGCCGGGCGGCGCCGCGGCACTGGCGGCGTTCCGCTCCGGCGCCTATCAGCCGGGGGCCGACGAACGCGTCGGCATCGTTATCTGCGGCGGCAATTCGGCGGCGGTTGACTTCGAACGGTAAGATCGGCGTCATGAAGCCGCGATAGCCGGTGGTGCAGGCGGAATGCCCATGAAGCTTTATGAGTTTGGTCCCTCTCGCGCGATCCGCGTGCGCTGGACGCTTCAGGAACTTGGCGTCGATTTTGACACGACCATTGTCAACTTGATGGCCGGCGAGCACCGCAGTCCGGAATTCCTCAAGATCAATCCCGCCGGCAAGCTGCCGGCTTTTATTGATGGCGACCTGGTGCTCACCGAATCCGTTGCGATCGTGCTTTATCTTGCGGAAAAATATTCCGAACGGGGCTTGATCCCGGAGGATCTCGGAGAGCGCGCGGAGTTCTTCCGCTGGCTCCTGTTCACGACAACTGAACTCGAGCAGCCGCTCTGGCGCATCAGCCGCCACATGTCGATCTATCCCGCGGACATGCGCCTCCCGGCCGACATCGCGCTGGCGCGCGGCGATTTTGCAGCCATGGGGCGTGTGCTGGAAGAGCACATGAGCGGGCGCCAGTTTTTAGCGGGCAATAGCGTGACAGTGGCTGACTTTGTGCTCGCGTATACGCTCGATTGGGCCATGATGCTCAACCTGCTCGACGGCTTGCCGCACCTCGATCAATACCTGCAGCGGATGTACGCGCGTCCAAGGGCGCCGCCGCGCATAAAGGACATTGTCGCCAAGATCAGGGGCGGCCGTGACATTGCGCGTATGGCTGAAATCCCCTAAACGACGGCCACTAGAGCATTTCCCGACGATGCTGAATCGTCGTTGCGAGCCGACGGGTCCGGCCCGAAGAGGGGGCACCCCATTGCGCTTGCGCGATGGGGACCCCGGGCCGGCCCGATGACAAGCTCCGCGAAGCAATCCACAGCGGCTTGCGCAAGCTTCTGGATTGCTTAGTCGCCCCTTCGGGGCGCCTCGCAATGACGCCGCTGATGCAGTCCGATCGGGAAATGCTCCAAGCACAATCGCGCTTACCGCCGGCAGCGCCGCCCTGCGTGGCGAAGACATTTGGGGATCGCAGAATGACCGGAATGCTGGAACAGGAACTGCCCGGGCTCGGCCACAACAAGCCGTCGCCCGAAGACGCCGACGAGATCAAGCACGGCCGCTGGGAGCGCTGGGCCAAGAAGCGCACTTTTGTGCGCGCGCTCGAAGGCACCTATAGTCACCTCTACAAGAAGCTGTTGGAGGAGCCGCGGGTCTATTCGTCCAAGGATCACCCTTGGAAGGGCGGTCCGGCGATGTACGGCAAGCACATCATTTCGCCGCAGGCGGTGAACATCGTGCAGTCGATCGAATCGCACATCGAGGTCTACGCGCCGCTCAACGCCGGGCAGAAGCACGGCCATCTCAACAGCGCGGTGTTCTACGTGCTCAAGGGCCACGGCCACGATGTCCACGACGGCCGCTACATCAAATGGCAAGCGGGCGACGTGATGCTGGTCGAGAACGCCAGCGTGCACCAGCATTTCAACGACGACGACAAGGAATCGGCGATTCTTCTGGTATTCAAGGCCAAGCCACTGTTTTTGTTCATGCACCTTCTGTTCCAGAAGATGGTCGAGTGGCCGACCGACTCGCTGCCGCCCGGCATCAAGGAATTCCATCCGCCGACCGAAATCTGAGTTGAAAGAACAAACAATGGCGCTGTTCGAAGACAAAGCACCGTCGCTGTCCGGCACCGCGCAAGCCGATTTCCTCGCCGCCGCCATCGCCGAGTCGGAGGCGTTCCGCGAGGACTACGCCACGCTGCCGAACGTCATCAAAGCCGAGGACATGCCGTGGGAGCGCTCGCCCGACGGCCTGATCAAGCATCTGGTCAACAAGAAGATGCACACCCGCGAGTGCTGCATGGAAGCCTACATGCAGTTCCTGAAAGACGGCGAACGCTCCGGCAAGCACCGCCACATGTGGGAGGAGCTGTTCTTCGTGGTCGAAGGCTCCGGCTACGACCTGCACTGGGATCTGAAGTGGGACTGCCTCGACGCCTTCCAGTGGGAATGGGCCGCGGAGCCGAAAAAATTCGAATGGACGATCGGCGATTACGTCTACATTCCGCCGTTCACCACGCACCAGCACTTCGCCAAGCCCGGCGAGGAATGCCGCATCATCGTCATGTCGAACCGCATCGTCAAAGACATGGGCTTCGACTGGTACGACCAGGTCGAACGCGCGCCGGGATTTTAGCTTTTTGCTCCGCGACGCCGCCAGGCCGGACCGTGCTGGCAGTTGCAGGCTTGGCATGCTATGTTGCGGCCATGAGCCCGAGTACCAAAAGGCTACTTGAACAAGTGGAATCCTGGCTTCCGGAGGACCAGGAGGAGCTGGCCGAGTACGCACGCGAGATCGAGGCACGGCGCACCGGCGTCTATACGATGAGCGACGATGAGCGCGCCGCCGTGCGCGCCGGGGATTGGCGCAAGCGGATCGCGGGGAATTTGTCCCGGACGATGTCGTTGCAAACGCGGACAAGCGCCACGATTTATGAGAGTTCGATATACCTCTCAGGCGTTCGCGGATCGAGAGAGCATCTTCGATTATTTGCGTGAGCGCTCGCCCGGCGGTGCGCGCCGGGTTCTGGCGAGTATCCAGGATACAGTACGACTGCTGGGTGAGCATCCATACAGCAGCTATAAAACAAATGATCCAGAAGTGCGCGTAAAGTTCGTCGGCCGATACCCATATAAAATCTTTTACCGCGTTAGAAACGACATCGTCGAGATTGCTAACATTCGCCACACGTCGCGTCGGCCGTGGCAAGCTGTAGAGTAAACTGAGCTTAAAGCACTTTTCTTTGCGTCGCAGCCGGTGAAACAACCTCGCGCTCCCAGCCGAACACGCTGCGGCCGCCGTAGTCGGGCGAGATTTGGCGCTCCTGCGCGATGAACGCCTCGACGCTCGGGCCGGTCGCGGCGCGTTCCAGGCGCCGCGCTTCGCGGTCGAGCCGTTGCAGCGCCGAGAGCTGCTCGTCCTGGCCGAGCTTCGCGGTCTGCACCGCCGATTTGAGCACGCCGATGGTCTCGTCGTAGACCTTGATCGGCACTGGAAACGGCTGGCGGTCCTTGCCGCCATGGGCCAGCGAAAAGCGCGCCGGATCGGCAAAGCGGCACGGCGCGCCGTGCACCACTTCGGCGACCAGCGCCAGCGCCCGCACGGTGCGCGCGCCGACGCCGGGCGTCAGCAAAAGCTCGGGAAAATCGGCGGGACCGCGTTCCGCAGCCGCGGCGAGATTGCCGTGCAGCCGGCGCAAATGAATGTCGCTTGGGCGCACGTCGTGATGCGCCGGCATGACCAGGAACGGCAGTTCGGCCTGCGGCGCAGGCGCGGCATCGGCTCGGCTGATCGTCACAAGCTCGCGCGTGATGCCGGCAGGTCCCAGCGCCGCGAGGAGGTCGAGCTGCTTTGCGCGTGACGCCGCGGCGCGGCGGTCGGTGAGATTGACGATGTTGCCCTGTGCGTGGCCTTCGATCGCGGCGTGCGGCGCGTCGACGAAGTTTGTCAACCCTTCCGACAGCCAATGATAGCGGCGCGCCTGTTTGCGTGCGCCGTTCATGCCCTGCTGCACCACGACCCAACGGCCGTCGTCGGCGACCACGAAACCGTGCAGATAAAGCTCGAAGCCGTCCTGCACCGCGGCGCTGTCCACCTTGGCGATCAGCCGGCTCGCACGCGCGAGCGCGGCGCCGTCGAATCCGGCGCGGTCGCCGGCGGCGACCAGCTCGTCAGGCGTGCGCCGCGAATGCTTGCCGCGGCCGCCGCAGACGGTGAGGCCGAGTTCGCCGGAGAGCGGTGCCAGGCCGCGCTTGAGCGCGCCGAGCACGCTCGTGGTGATGCCGGAGGAATGCCAATCCATGCCCATCACCGCGCCGAACGATTGAAACCAGAACGGATGCGAAAGCCGGCGCAAAAATTCGTCGCGGCCGTAATGGTGGATGACCGCTTGCGCAATCACGGCGCCGAGCCGCGTCATGCGCTCGGCCAGCCATCTCGGCACGGCGCCGCCATGGAGCGGCAGATCGGCGCTGCCGGAGCGTCGGGTCATTGGGCACCTGGAGTCGAGTGAACGCTATTTAGTTCTTAATTCGTTCTTTGGCAAAGGTTGGGTCTTTCCATCCCGACTGGCCACTTGAATTTGCCTGTGGTCCCTTTTGATTGTCCCCTTCCGGGGCCTCAAACCCTCGGCTTCAGGCGAAGGGAAGGGTAGATGAAGTCGCATGAGGTTGTCGTAGCGGGCCCAATCGGCGACCGGGGCGTGACGCAGCAGCGCGGCCGGCGTCATGATGGCGGGAGGCGGATCGGGATTGCGCTGGCGGGCCAGGATGTTGAGAACGACGCCAGCGGAGTGGACGCCCGGTGCAATTGCCTCGGCGCACGCCGCTTCGACGGCCGACAGCCCATCGGTGATCACCGCGGCAAGGATGTTGACCATCTGCCGTCCGCTGTCATCGCTGCCGGCAAACACCATCTCCTGCGTCTCGCGCGGATAGGCGCGCGCCTGCAGCATGCGGCTGCGGCAGAGCCGCACATGGGTCACCTTGACGGTGACCGTCACGCCGCTCAGCAGGACGATCTCGTGACTCCAGTCGAACTGGTAGGCTTCCCCGGGCGCAAAACTCAGCGGCACGTAGGCCGCCGCCATCGCTTGCCCGTGCTGCTTGGCCCAGCGCCCGCACGCTATGTGGTTCGATTCCCGGAGGACTGATTTTCAGTCCACTGCTCCTCATACCCACTCACTGCATCAGGGCAAAAGCTAATTGCGTCCAGTAGGCGTGGATGACCGACGCGCTCGCGCTGCCTTCGAGATGATATCCTTTGCACGAAGTTCAAGTTCCCATTTCAACCGAAGTATTGAAGTCGATTTTGCCGAAGCATCGTGACGATGGCGGCATGTTGGCGCGCCCGACAGGATTCGAACCTGTGACCTCTGCCTTCGGAGGGCAGCGCTCTATCCAGCTGAGCTACGGGCGCCGACGCGAGCGAACGCCGATTAGATAGCGAAATGCCGGCGGCGCGGCAACGGCCGGCGCTTGCCGGCCAAGGGTGCGCCACTTAAGCTCTGGGCGGGAACGGCGGCTGGCCCGCGAGGAGTTTTGCCATGAATGACGTTGCCGAAGGAGAGGCCGAAACACGCGTGCCGAAAAGCGCCCGCATCAAGGACGCCGCGTTCAAATGGGACGATCCGCTCGACCTCGAGGGCGAGCTGAGCGAGGACGAGCGCATGGTGCGCGACACTGCGCGCGATTACGCACAGGAGAAGCTGTTCCCGCGCGTGCTCGTCGCCAACCGCGAGGAGCGTTACGACCCAGCGATCGCGCGCGAGATGGGCGAGCTCGGGCTCCTTGGCTCGACCATTCCGGCCGAATATGGCGGCGCCGGCCTCAATTATGTGTGCTACGGCCTGATCGCGCGCGAACTGGAGCGCGTCGATTCCGGCTTCCGCTCGGCGATGTCGGTGCAATCCTCGCTCGCCATGCAGGCGATCTATGCGTACGGCAGCGAGGCGCAGCGCCGCAAATATTTGCCCAAGATGGCCAAGGCCGAGCTCCTTGGCTGCTTCGGGCTGACCGAGCCCGACCACGGCTCCGATCCCGGTTCGATGACGACGCGCGCCGAAAAAGTGCCCGGCGGTTTCCGGCTCACCGGCAACAAGACCTGGATCACCAACGCGCCGGTCGCCGACGTCGCG
>JASHSE010000326.1 GCA_030036975.1 Xanthobacteraceae bacterium
CGGCGCGGGCCTCGACGTCGCGTTCGGTCGCACCGCGTTCCCTCGGCCCGTACGGCTGGCTCGACCCGTACGCATCGTAACTGCGCCGATCGTGCTCCCGCGCATAGCGCCAAGCCATGCTCCTTGACCGGCGATTTTCCTTGCGATTTTCCTTGGCCCGCAGCCTGGCGGTACGCGAATGCCATGAATGCTCCGCGGGCGCCATGCGGTTGTAGAGCCCGGAGGCTGCCGGCGCAGGCGCACCGGCCGGTCCCGTAATCTGCGGCGTGGCGGCGACGGGCGGTGCTGCCGCGGCGGCGAACTGCGGCGGTTGCGGGGTGCTCGATGCAGGCGGCACGGCGGGTCGCGGCGTGCCCGATCCGGGCGGCGCCGCGGTCACGGGCGACGCAACGGCGGGGGCAGCAGGCGATTGCGGCGACCCATGGGCGTTGCCAACCACCTTTGCGGCGCTAGGCGCTTTCGCGCCGTTGGCAGAGGCGGCGTCGACGATTACGGGCTTATTCGGCGGCCCGCTGTCCATGACGGCCAGCATGCTGACGCCGCCGGCAATGGCGCCGACCGCGCCGGCGATGGCGACAACCTGCAGCGTGCGAACGAAGCGGCCGAACCGGGCGGGCCAAGCCAGTTCGGGATAGAGCAAGGGCGACATGCCGGCACCCGGTCATTTCCCAGGACGTGCAGGCAACGCACATACGCGCCGGCGCGTTCCGCGGCGCCCTTGCCCTACTGAAGACTTGCCCTACTGAAGACTTGCCCTATTGAAGAAAGGACAAAGGTTTGCGGGATGGCGGCGTTTGCGAACTTCACGACCCTGCGATTCGCGTTTCTATTCCTCGGGCTCGGTCGTGAAGAACAGCGGGTAGCCCTTGCTCTTGCCCAGTTCGGTCGCTTCCTTGGCCTTGGTCTCGGCGACGTCGCGGGTGTAGACCGCGATCACGCAGGCGCCCTTGGTGTGCGCCGTCATCATCACCCGGTAGGCCTGGTCGGCATTCATGCGGAATACCGCCTTGAGCACTTGCACGACGAATTCGCGCGGCGTGTAATCGTCGTTAAGCAGAATGACCTTGTAGAGCGGCGGCCGCTGTGTCTTGGTCTTGGTCTTGACCTTGGTCTGCGGCTTGACGAGGGTCTTGGTCATTGCACGGAGCCCTCCGCAGCAAATGCACGGCACGCGGATCAGTATAATTCAATAGACCCGCCTGGCCCAGCAGTGCCGCAGGGCGCCCCCTCTCCAGTCATGCGGGAACGCATCCAACCAGGCAGCGTTATTAACGGCTCTACGATATCGCGGGGAGCAGCATGCACATCGTCTGGATCATCATCATCGGTTTTGTCGCCGGCATCATCGCCCGCCTGCTGGCGCCGGGAACCAATAATCCGACGGGCTTCATTCTCACCACGTTGCTCGGCATCGCCGGCGCATTCGTGGCGAGCCTGATCGAGCAGGTGCTCGGTTTTTATGGACCGAACCACCGCGTCGGCCTGATCGGCGCGGTGATCGGTGCGATCATCATTCTGTTCGTCTGGCACCGGCTGGTGACGCGCCGCGCCATCCCCGATCCAGGTCGGCGCACGTGATCATAGATTTCCGTTCAGCGCCTCGTCATCACGTTGCGTCGAGGCACGCGGCGTTCGACCACGACGGCGCGCGGCACGCTGCCGTGAGCCGCGCCGCGGCCGGCCGGCGCCGCGACCAAGGTGCGGCTGACGGCCTTGCGCTCGCCCAGGCGCAGCACCGCGCGCCTCGCCTCGTCGGCGGAGATTTGCATCAACGACGCGACGATCTCGGTCTGCGCACCGATGTCATCGGCCAAGCCCTGTGCGGCGAGCACCGCTTCTTCAACCGTCGGCGGGTCGCGACGCACCCGGCGACGGCCGTCCTTTGTTTCCCAGATCGCGTCGTTCATGGGACGCCTCGCGAAATCCAATCGTTGTGTGCTGCGCCTCATTATTGGCTCTACGCTGCAGTGCAGCAAGAGCATTGTGCGGCGCAATCACAAGAATGTCATCGCCAAGCACGCCGGCAAAAAAGCGGGCGCCCGCGGCTGCTCCCTGCGCCGCCGCGACACCCGCCCGAATTGCCGCGGATGGTGCGCTCAGCCGGCCGGCATCTCGCTGAACAGAACGCCGCCCTTGCCCTTGGCGGTCTTGGCGGTTTCGACCAGCGACACGGTGACCGCTTCCGGCTTGGCGCCGGCATTCTTCACCACAGCCGCGGTAATGTCCTTGATCAAACCGCGCTTTTGCTCAAGCGTGCGGCCTTCGAGCATGTAGACGACGACTTCCGGCATGACTGCCCTCCCATGTTTCGGATCCGGCGAGACGCACGAGCGGCAGCAGAGCCGGCGCCGACTTGCCTGACGATCAGGCGCATAATATCGGCAAGTTTGCGGGTGAGGCGCAACAGGAGCTGACGATGAAACGTTTGGCCTTCGCAACCAGCCTCTGCGCTTTCGCACTGATGATGGCCGCGCCCGCGCGCGCCGACTATGCCGTCGTCCAATTCGAGGACGGCTGGTGTCAGGTGTGGTGGGACAGCGCCGCCAATCCCTGGGGCACGACCTGGCGGAAACTGGTGATCGGACTGCCGACTTGGTCGGCGGCCGACGCCGCGCTTGCCGACGCCCGGGCGCAAGCCGTCTGCCGCGACTAATCTTACTGCGTCAAAAGTTCGGAGTGCCCGTCGAGACGCTGCCGCAAACGCGACGCTCGTGAACCTGCCCTCTCCCCCTGCGGGCGACGCAAGCCGCGCAACAAACTCGGCTCGGTGAGGGGTTGCGGCCGCGACCCTCACCCACTTTTGTTGTTGAACCGCCGAGTCGCCCTCTCCCGCAAGGGGAGAGGGCGCTATAACGCGCGCCGCGCTTTCTGACGCAGTAGGACTAATACCAACGGCCTTTGACGACGACTCATGCCATTACCCTCATCCTGAGGTGCGAGCGAAGCGAGCCTCGAAGGATGAGGCCGCGGCGCAGAGGCCTGCATCCTTCGAGGCTCGGCGCTGACGCGCCGAGCGCCTCAGGATGAGGGTCACCTATTAAGTGCCGTTGGTATAACCGGGCGTCTGCAAATCTGCCCGGCGTCACGATGCGCTGCCCGCGCTCGCCGCGGGCATGCGCGTCTTAGCAATATGCCAATGAAAATTCAGTTCGCCGAGAACAGCGAACCCGTGCGGGAGCTGAACAGCCGGAACAAAGGCTCGAAGCCGCTCTCGTCATGGTGCGGCTTCTTCGCCTCGCGGCTCGCCTGCCAGCGCCGAATCGCCTCGTAGCCCGACACGCGATGCTTCTTTGTCACCGTCTTTTTGCTCGGCGCCGCATCGGGCAAGAGCGCGGTATCCTCGTGAACGGGCGCGGCTGCCGGCTCCTCGATAGGCGCAGTGTGTGCCGGCGCGCCGCCGTTGGCGCCGTTCGCCGCATCGGGAGCGGCGACGGCTTGCGGCGCCGACGCCGCATTCGCAGTACCTGCACTCACCGCGCCGATTGCGCCCGCCGGCGTGGCCTGTTGCGGGCTCGCGGCGGCAGGCGGCGGCGCTACTGCGGTGGCAGCCTGAGCCGGCACAGGAGCCGGCCGAGTTGGGGCTGGCGCCGCAGCCGCTGACGCCGGATTAGCCGCCGGCACGCCGGTCACCAACGCGTGAGCGGCGATCGAACTGTCCGCAGTGCCGCCCGACGCCGGATGCGCGACGAGCGCCACGACCACGCCTGCGCCGGCCGTGGCTCCGACCGCCATCGCCACCAGCGCGATGCGCAGTGTCCGCACAAAGCTCGGCGTCGGGGCAAGATAACCCCACTCCGGATGGAAATTCCCGGCGGAACGCATTCCTACCGCAACCTCCCCGGCAGGACGAACCCTGCCCGCCTGCCGCTGCACCTGCCCGCTAACAAACCTGCCAACTCCACATCGCAGGACGCGTTCCTGCAGAACGCGTTCCTGGATGTCGCCGGGCCGGTTCGGCCGGTTCGACGACTCCGTGCTGGCTTACCGGCCATGGCGGAACCCGGCAAGCCATCCACAAACGGAATCCACCGACTGTTGCCGATCGGCATCAGATGGCCGCCGCCGCCGGCTGCCCCAGCCGGCACGCCGACAAGACGCGGCGCGGCGAAGTCGCTAAGGTCGCGCTTGCCGCGTCCGGCCGGCCACGCCCAAGCGCATGCCGGCGTCAACAACGGCGCAGCAGCAAACGAGGAAGCTTCATGACTGTCTCGATGTACAAAATTTCCGTGCCGATCTTCGTGCAATTTCTCACCAGCCTCGCGGCCGTTCTCGACAAAGCCGCGGCGCATTGCGAGGCCAAGAAGATCGAGCCGCAGGCGCTGCTTGGCGCGCGGCTGTTTCCCGACATGTATCCGCTGTCGCGCCAGGTGCGCGCGGCGACCGATCATGCGGTCAACAC
>JASHSE010000327.1 GCA_030036975.1 Xanthobacteraceae bacterium
GCCGCATCGTCGCCCTAACGTCCATCGGGCGAAATGACCGCCGAAGCGACACGCACATTCTTTCCGCGGTTCGCACAGAAAAAAATTTTTCGACTCGTCGTCATCTCAACACAGCCGCTCGCGCGGCGACGCGAATGAATTGTGTGCTGAAACAAAACCGCAGCCTCGCTGTCATGATGAGCGGCTAACGTCCGGCCACTTTCACCGCGATGGGGAGACGAACCATGCAATCCAGCACCGGACGTTTGCGAAAATGGCGAGCCTGGGCGGCGTGCTGCGCTTCGGTCTTGGCGCTTTCCGCCTTCGGCTACGTTGCCAACGGTTACGGGGCGTCGCCGCCTGCGCTCGATATGGCCGCCCGTTTCCAAACCAGAACGCCAATCAAGCATGTCATTATCCTGATCGGCGAAAACCGCGGCCTTGACCATACTTTCGGCGTGTACAGGCCGAATGGACCCGGGCAAACGATCGCCAATCTATTGTCCAAGGGCATTGTCAACGAAGACGGCTCGCCTGGACCGCACTACGGCCTGGCCCAGCAATATGCCGTCGCGCCGCAGCCGCTCTGGTATTTCGGGGCGCCGAACGGCGCGAAGACCCCCTATAATGCCCGCAATCTGATGCCGCAGCCCGATACCAACGGCGCGCCGGGCACCCAGGGATCGCTGGCTAACGTCGGCAAGGTGGTCAACGGTCTGTCCAACCAGTTTCCGGACGCGCCGGTGACGAGCTTCGCGGATTTCGCGGCGGTGGGCGGCGAGACCGACATCCAACCGGCCAATCAGGAACTGACGACGACCGGCGCCACCGGCCTGCCGAATGACGTTCTCGATACGCGCGTGCCCGGCGCCGGCGGCCTGCCGGCCGGCCCGTTCGTGCTGCTCGGTCCGAACATCGGCGACGACGACTACACCGGCGACATGACGCATCGGTTCTATCAGGCTGCGCAGCAGCAGGATTGCAGTCGGGCCAACGCCACGCGCGACAACCCGAGTGGCTGCCTCAACGATCTGTTCCCCTTCGTCATGGACACTTATGACCGGACGTCTGCCACCGTCCAGGGCAACTTCAGCGAAGGCAACGAGATGGGCTTCTACGACGCCGAGCAGGAGCAGGCCTCGATCCTCAAGGAACTGGCCGACCGCTTCACGCTCAGCGACAACTTCCACCAGTCGTTTCTCGGCGGCACCGCGCAGAACCACGTCATGTTCGGCACCGCCGACGCGATCTTCTGGAGCGACGGCAACGGCAACGCCATTGCGCCGCCAGCGAACCTGATCGCCAATCCCAATCCGGTGGCCGGAACCGTGAACAAATACACGGCCGACCAAGCCTTCAGCAACTGCTCCGACGTGACGCAGCCCGGCGTTAGGCCGATCGTGAGCTATCTGGAATCGCTGCCCTACCGGGCGCAGCCCAACTGCGCGCAAGGCCATTACTACATGCTCGACAACACCAATCCGGGCTTCCTGCCCAACGGCACGCCGGTACCCTCGCCGGCGGCACAGGGCTCGATCCCGCCGTCGCCGGTCAAGACCATCGGCGATGCGCTCAACGCCAAGGACATCAGCTGGGCCTATTTCGGCGGCAACTACAACAATGCCGTGGCGCTGTCGAACTTTGCCGCCGCGCCGGGAAATTCGGCCGTCCTCAATTCGCCCGCGGGTCCTTTGACCGCGGCCGCGGAAGCCGATCCCGTGCACGCCATGGGCGCGCTGTACTGCCAGATCTGCAATCCGTTCCAGTACGCGACGTCGATCATGACCAACAATCCTTCGGCTCACCTGAAGGATACCGTCGACTTGATCGCCGATATTCAGAACAACACCTTGCCGGCGGTATCGATCGGCAAACCTGACGGCGTGCTCGACGGCCATCCGTCGAGCTCGAAGATCGACCTGTTCGAGGCTTACGTCCAGAACGTCCTCGACACGCTGGACGCCAACCCGCAGCTGAAGGCCTCGACGGTCGTCTTCGTCACCTGGGATGAGGCCGGCGGGTACTACGACTCGGGCTTTGTCCAGCCGATCGATTTCTTCGGCGACGGTCCGCGCATTCCGCTGCTGATCCTGTCGCCGTACACGACCGGCGGCAAGATCAACCACAGCTATGCCGACCACGTCTCGCTGTTGAAGTTCATCGAGCGGAACTGGGGACTGCCGCCGCTGACCGACCGCAGTCGCGACAATCTTCCGAACCCGGTCAGCCAGCAGCGCGACCCTTACGTTCCGACCAACAGCCCGGCGCTCGACGACCTGTTCGACGCCTTCGACTTCTCGCATCCGGTCGATCAGCCGTTCACCGAGTAAGGCGTTCTTGAACGGCGCATGGAGATGCTGCTCGCGTCTCCATGACGAATACGAATGGCGGCGCCGGGCTGGTTCACGTCCAGAGCGGCGCCGCCAATGTCATGGTGTCGGGGCGACGGAGGGACCGGATGAAGGGATCTTCTGGAATGCGCGAGCGCTTTTCAATCCTGACACTGTGGGCGTGCGGCCTTGCCATCGGCTTGGGATGGGCGACGCAGCCGGCCGAGGCCCAGCAATTTTCGGCCGAAGTGGCAATCACCGGGCCGGGCGCGGCAGCCGGCACGACCGCAAAGCTCGCCGTCGCCGATCGCAAGGTGCGGATCGAGACGTCCGAACTGCCGGGCGATGTCCTGATCGTTGACGTCGCCGTCCCGGCCGCCTATCTGGTCCGCCCGGCACAACGCGTCTTCATGGATTCCAAGCAGTCGAGCGCACTGACCCGGCTGTTCGTTCCGGTCGATCCCGCCGATCCATGCCGGCATTGGCAGATCATGGCGGAAGTCTCCGGCATCTCCGACAGTGGCCATTGGCGCTGCACCGCCGAGGGCCGCGAGACCGTGGACGGCCGCGACACCCTCAAATTCGCGGTGACCTCGCGGCGCGGCCACAGCACCGGCTGGATCGATGCCAACCTGGAGTTTCCGGTCAAGATCGAGACCGAGTATGGCGCGGTGCTCACCATGCGAAACATCGAGGAGGCGCCACAGCCGGCGCAAGCGTTCGAGATACCTGCCAGCTACAGAAAGTTCGACCCCAGCGGAGTGATCGAGCAGATGAAGCGCAGCGATATCTGGGTCGAACCGCCGCTTCAATCCGACGCCGGCGTTCGCTGATGCGCAACGGCGCCCTGATCCGTCGCCTGTCGTGCGCGGCCATCATACTCGGGTGGCAGTGGGCGACGCTGGTTCGCGCTGAGGATGGCGCGGCTTTGCAGCCGCCGCCCGTCCATGCCCAGCCTGTCAATGCCCAGACTGTCCATGCGCACGCGGACAACGATTCAGCACCGCGCCCCGCCGGCGCCGACGCGCTTGGCGCCTCACTGCAGCTCCAGGGCGATCCGGCCGCGGTTAGACTGGAAACGCGGCGGACCAGCCTGGCGAGCGTGCTCGCGGCGCTCGGCGCCGCCTACCATATGTCGATCAGATCCGCAGTCATGCTCGACGAGTTGCGCGACGGCACCTATACGGGCTCGCTTCGCTACGTGATTGCGCGCCTGTTGGACGGCTACAACTACGTCATCGAAGAGAATCATGCCACGCTTGACGTCTTCGTCGTGGGAAAAAGCGACGGCAAAGCCATTCCTGCCCCGACAATGGCGGTGATTCGCCAACACCGTATTCCGGTCACCTACAGGATTTCCGGGGTTCGTTCCTAATCTCCCGACGCAGAGGTTTTGACGATTTCTGGCTTGGTTATCCGCAAAATTGACGATGTATCGCGCGCCGGACGCGCCACATCAGCCGCCGCGTTGATCGCGAAACTCGTGCGGCGTGGTGCCGGTGGCTTTACGGAAAAAGCGGGCGAAATGCGAGGGGTCGGCGAAGGCGAGTTCTTCGGCGATTTCCTGGATCGGCTGCGTGGTGAAGACGAGCTGGCGCTTGGCCTCGGTGAGCACACGCTGGCGCACGAGGTGGCCAGCGGTGACGCCGGTCGAGC
>JASHSE010000328.1 GCA_030036975.1 Xanthobacteraceae bacterium
TGGGCGCCGCGGCTTTCGGTACGGCGGAGCGCGCTTTGCACCACGGCGTGCGCGACAACGAGCATGTTGCGCAGATCGAACCATTCGAGCCGCTGCAGATTGAAATTCTTTTCGACGCTGCCCGGCGGCCGTTCGCCGAGCTCTTCGCCGAGCGCGTCGATCTGCGCCGCGGCATGAGCGAGTCCACGACCGGCGCGCAACGGCCCGACGTCATCGGTCATGACAGCCTGCAGGCGCGCGATCATCGCCGCCGTGTTGGGGCCGTCGCGCGTAACACCGCCGGCGCGGACGAGATCGAGGGCGGCGGCGCTGTCCTGCGGACGGATCGGGCGTTGTTTCGCGGGCGCACCGCGTTTGACCCGCGCGGCGGCGCTGGCGCCGGCGCGGCGGCCGAACACCAAGGCCTCGGTGATGGCGTTGCCGGACAGCCGATTTGAGCCGTTGGCGCCGCCGACGACCTCGCCGGCAACAAACAAGCCGGGCACTTCCGTCGTCATGCGCGCGTCGGCTCTGACGCCGCCCATGTGATAATGCGCGATCGGCGCCACTTCGACCGGCATGCGGGTGAGGTCGATGGCGTTGGCGGCGAGCCGATCGATCACCGGTCCGAACGCCGCGCGCAGTGCCTCTCGCGAGCAATGCTCGAACGACAGATAGGCGCCGCCGTGCGGCGAGCCGCGCCCGGCCTCGACCTCCTTGAGGATCGCGTAAGTGGCGAGATCGCGGGTCAGCACGTATTTGCCGTCCTCGTCGGAGCCGTACGCCGAGGTGAATTCTTCCATGCGGCCGTTAAGCAGCCGGCCGCCGAGCTTGTAGCGGAACGGATCCCACATGATCGGATCCATGCCGACGAGCCGCGGCGCCAGATGGCCGATCGGAAAGAACTGCACGAATTCCATGTCGATCAGCGCGGCGCCGGCCCGCAGCGCCAGTGCGTAACCGTCGCCACCCATGTTGGCGGACGCGCTGTTGCGCCGGAACAGCCGGGTCAGTCCGCCGGTCGCCAGTACCGTCGCCTTGGCGGCGACAACAATCGGACTGCCGCTGCCGACGTGATATCCGACCGCGCCGGTCACTTCCCCGTCGCTCGACACCAGATCGACAATGCAAAGATCGCCGATCTTACGGATCGCCGAGTTGCGCGCGATCTGCGTACGCAGCGTCTTCGACACCGCAGGGCCGGTATTGATGAAATCGACATAGACACAGCGCGGCCGGTCGTGGCCGGGCGCCTGGGTCGCGGTGAGGCGGCCGTCCTTGCGCGCCCAGCCGACGCCCCAGCGGTCGAGTTCGCGAATGCAGTCCGGCGCCTCCTCGCACAATAGGCGGGCCAGTCCCTCGTCGCACAGGCCGTGCCCGGCCGCGACGGTGTCGTCGAAATGATGCTGCCAGTCGTCCGGCGCTTCCTCGCCGAGCGCGGCGGCGACGGTCATCTGCGCCATCGCGGTGGCGCCGCCGCGGCCGATCAGGCTCCGATCGGCGAGCAGCACATTGGCGCCGCGGCGCGCCGCCTCGATCGCCGCATACATGCCGGCGGCGCCGGAGCCGATAACCAGCACGTCGGTTTCAATGGTGGTCGCGTCGCTCGCCATGGGCTCAAGATAGAGTGCGGCCAGCTTTAGCGAAAGCACGCTCGCGTCGCGCCGCAGCGGCGCTCGCGCAGCCGATATTCAAAGACCCGAGCAAATGCGGCTCAAGCCGGCAGCGGCTGGCCTCTGGTCTCCGGCAGAAACGGCGCGACGACAAAGCCGAGAACATAGATGCAGGCGAAGATCATGGCGGTGCGGCTGAAGCCGCCAAACGCGACGATGAGCTGGCCGGCGAACAGCGGGCCGAGGAAGGCGACAAAGCGCGGCGCGTTGAACGCAAATGCAGTGCCGGTCGCGCGCGAGCGAGTTGGGTAGAGTTCCGGCAGCCAGACCGGCATCCATGAATAGATGCCGAGCGTGAAGAAGCCGTTGACCAGCGCGGCGACGAGCAAAAGGTGGATGTCGTGCGTCCACAGATACAATACCGGCGTCAGCAGCAGCGCGCCGGCGAAATAGAACATGACGGTCGGCTTGCGGCCGAAACTGTCGGCGAGGAAGCCGAGCGCGATATAGCCGAGGATGCCGCCGAGATTGTACGTCATTCCGGCGTAGCTCACCCATTGCTGGGCGGGCAGATGCGCCTTGCCGGCGACGCCGGCAATGTAGGGCGAAACCCATGACGAGATGCCCCACCACGCCAGTGTGGTCGAGAACGACAAGAGAAACACCAGGATGGTGCGCCGGCGGATTTCCGGCTCGGCGAACAGGTCGGCGACGGTAAAGCGGGTCAGCGCCTGGTCGGCCGCCGACAGCGCTGCGCCGCTCTGCTTGCGCCGCCACACCTCGCGGCGCCGCGCATCGCTGCGCTGCCACGCCTGCGACTCGTCGATTGAAATTCTGATCCACATCACCAGCAGCGCCGGCAGCACGCCGACCAGAAACATATAGCGCCACGCCTGCGGCCCGAGCGCGCTGATGAACAGCCAGAGCAGCGAGGCGATGAAAAAGCCGATGCCGAAGCCGCACTGCATCAGGCTTGCGCCGCGGCCGCGCGCTTGCTTCGGCCACAGCTCGGCCATCATCGAGGAACCGGTCGCCCATTCCGAACCGATCGCGATGCCGACCAAAAAACGCAAGGCTGCGAACGAAATCCAGTTGAACGACAGCGCGGTGAGCCCGGTCATGATCGCGTAGGCCAGGATGGCATAGATCATGGTCCGTTTGCGGCCGAGATAATCGGCAAGAATGCCGCCGCAAAATCCGCCGATGCCCCAGCCGAGCAGCGTGATGGCCACCACGGTGCCGATGAAAGCCGGAATGTGCGGATAGTCGGCCGGCGGCAGCAGCGAATGCATGGCCGGCCCGACGGTGAGGAACAATGCGTAAGTCTCAAAACCGTCGAACAGCCAGCCGAGATTGGCGGCAAGGAGCGTGCGCCACTGGCTTGCGGTGAGCGTCCGGTACCAGGGCGCGACGCCTGCAGCGATGTCGGTCATGGCGTCCTCCTCGCGGATTCGATGCGTTTTGTGCAACCAACCACGCGGTGTTTTCGCCGGCAAGCTTAACGGAAAGCCGATTCCCAGCTTCAGGGCGCTGGAGCGAACGCGGCGGCAAGCCGCGCGGCAAATTGCCGTTCCATCTCCTTGGCCTTGGCGCGCAGCACCGGCTGGCCGAGGCTGCCGAGTTTTCCGGTCAGAGCCGCCTCGACGTCGTAGCTGATTGTGGTCGCGTCGCCGGCCTCCGTAAGCGTGGTCAGCGAGGTGGCGGTGAGGCGGCCGACGATGCCAAGCGGCGTGCCTTCGATCTTCGCCTCGATCAGGCGCGGCGGCGCGGCGCGCACCACCTGCACGGCGACCTTGAAGGCGAATTTCATGTACGCGACCTTCGTTTCAAAGACCGCCGCGTAAGCGTCCGGCCCGGTCCCTTCGAGATCGCGCACGCCGTCCACGCACGACGCGAAGAAACGCGCGTCGCGCACCGCCTCATAGACGCGCTGGCGCGGCGCCTTCACGGTCAGCTCGCCGGAAAATTTCATCTCATTTCTCTACCATAACGGCGCCGGCGGCGCTCAAGCGCGTAACGCCGTGAGCATGTCGTTGATGTACGCGTCGGCGCTGGAGATCACCAGCATCATGGCGTGCGGGCGCAGCTGCGCCAGCATCTTCGACAGCGTCTCGTCGCTGGACGTCGCGCCGCCGAGAATGAGCGCCGTCGTCATCACGTGCTTGACGTTGCAGGCCTCGCCGATCAGCGCCGCCGCCGCGGCGCTCTCGCCCGCGGTCGCCACCATGACCACGAGGTCGGCGCTGTTGACCTCGTCGATCAAGTCCTTGGTGCGGCCGGCGAGATCGTTGAGCCAGCCGCCCATGGAGAACGGCTCGCCGCGGCGCGGCGCCCCGGAGAACGCCGACGCGGTGAGAAACGTCGCGTTCTGCCACGGCTCTGAGGCCAATTCCTTGACCACGCGCTCGCTCGCGGCATCGAGCGCGATCACCTTGACGGCGCGCGGCCGCGAGTTCGGCCGATCGATGCGGAATTTGGCCTCCGCCGCCGAACTCATCCGCGCCGATTCGCTTTGCATCGTCCGCTCTCCTTGGCCGACTTTACCTGGATATGGAAGCTGCGGCCGCATATTTCATTATCCGCCGCGTCTTGTATAAGAGCGCGCATCCGGTCGGAAGTGTATAGGCTTAATGCCCTGATGTCCTCGAAGCGTGTCGAACTCTGCAGCACCGGCGACGTCGCCCCCGGCACCGCGCGCAAGGTCGAGACTGAGGGCTTGACGCTCGCGGTGTTCAATGTCGGCGGCAAATTTTATGTCACCGACGACCTCTGCACGCACGGGCCCGGCTCGCTGTCGGAGGGCTACATCGAGGACGACGTGGTCGAGTGCAACTTCCACAACGGCCAGTTCAACATCCGCACCGGCGAAGTGGTGGCGCCGCCCTGCATGGTGCCGATCAAGACCTATCCGGTGCTGGTCTTGGACGGCAAGGTGACGATCGAAGCGTAAAAACTCTAGTGTCTGACATTAGGCCGCTAGAAGACGTAGATGGATTTTGCTGCCCGTTGCTCTGGCAAAGCGCAACAGCGTCTTAGTACTCGGTAACGTTTGGCCGCTCTCCAGCCGAGCAATTGTTGATTGGCTGGTGCCCATGCGCGAAGCCAACTGAGCCTGGGATAAACCGGCACGATGGCGTGCCTTGACCAATTCGGCAGAAATCTCGAATTCTGGGGCGAGCGCCACGTATTCGGCCTTAACCTTGGGATTCTGCATGAGGCGGGCTTTGATCTCCTCAAACGGAATCGTCATCTGATCTCCTTTGCTCGTCGGAGCGCGATCTCGATTTCGCCGCGCGGGGTCTTTTGTGTCTTTTTTACGAACGCTCGAACGACGACGATTTTCTGGCCCATAGCCGTGACGTACAACGCGCGCGCTATGCCGGCGCGGCCGCTCAGACGTAATTCCCATAGCTTACCTTCCAGATGTTTGACGTGCGGCTCTTCCAGGCTTTGTAGCCCTGCCGCAGCGATGCGCTCTCCAAGCCGCAGAAACCGCGCTTGCATGTCCTCCGGCAGGGCAGCAATTTCCGCGGCAACCGTTTCGTTGAGGATTTCGATCGCCAGCGCACCGACTGAATGTATCTCAAATTTGAGATACAGGCAAGTGCGATGGGAGCTTGCCCATCGGCTGTTGGCTCAAGCGATTAGCAGTTGACGAAGCCCGCGCGGCCGGCTTGGTACGGCGCAGAAGCTTGCGAAAAACCTTCCGGAGGATCGCCCGATGACGAGAATCAGGCCGCCATTCCGCGCCGACGTGGTCGGCAGCATCTTGCGCACGGCTCCGCTCAAGGAAGCGCGCGCCAAGCGCGAGAAGGGCGAGATCAGCGCCGAAGAGCTCAAGGAGGTCGAGGACCGCGAGATCGAGAAGATCATCAAGAAGCAGGAGGAGGTCGGGCTGCAAGTCGCCACCGATGGCGAATTCCGCCGCTCCTGGTGGCATTTCGATTTCTACGGCATGCTCGACGGCATGGAGCGCTATACGCTCGACCACGGCATCCAGTTTCACGGCGTGCAGAGCCGGATGGAGAGCATACGCGTCACGGGCAAGCTCGGCTTCTCCAACCATCCGATGCTCGAGCATTTCAAATTTCTCAAAGCGCACACGCGGGTGATGCCGAAAATGTGCATTCCGAGCCCGGCGACGCTGCATTTTCGCCTGGAGCCAAACGCCGTCGACACCGGCTTCTACGCCGACCGCGACGCCATCTTCGACGATCTGGCGAAAACCTACCGGCAGGCGATCCGCGCCTTTTACGACGCCGGCTGCCGCTATCTGCAGTTCGACGATACCGCCTGGGCCTATCTGTGCTCGCAGGCCGAGCTGAAAAAGGCGCGCGAGCGCGGCCTTGCCGCCGACCGCCTTGCCGCCGATTACGGCCGCGTCATCAACGCCGCGCTCGACGGCAAGCCGGCCGACCTGGTGATAACGACGCACGTCTGCCGCGGCAATTTCCGTTCGACCTGGATTGCCGAAGGCGGCTACGAGCCGGTCGCCGAGACACTGCTCGGCCAATTGAACTACGACGGCTATTTCCTCGAATACGACACCGCGCGCGCCGGCGGCTTCGAGCCGCTGCGCTTCCTGCCCAAGGGCAACAAGATCGTCGTGCTCGGCCTCGTCACCACCAAGAGCGGGCAACTGGAAAAGAAGGACGACATCAAGCGCCGCATTGACGAGGCGACTAAATACGCCGCGCTCGACCAGCTCTGCCTGTCGCCGCAATGCGGCTTCGCCTCGACCGAGGAGGGCAACGTGCTGGCCGAGGATGAGCAATGGGCCAAGCTGCGCATGGTCGTGGAGCTGGCGGAGCAGGTGTGGGGTTGAGGCGCGATTGACGGCGAACGTGGCAGCCTCAGCGCCGGCGCGGCTTTACCTCGATGAACGGAAATACCTCCTTGATGTGCTCGTTGAAAAACGTGCCTTTCGATTCCGCTTCGAGAAGGCCGACGTAGATTGCAAGCGGCACGCCGACATACCGATAGATTCTGCCACCGGCGAACGTGATGTCGAGCTCGGCAGTGTCCTCGTCGTAATGGACGTAGCGCATCGCGGATGAGTTGACAGGCGGCAAGGTCGCGCCTCCCGGAACGTTGCGACCCTCATGTGACGGAAGGTTCGCGGGCGCAACACCGGCGCGACAGATACGCTCATTGTGCGAGGTCAATCCGGGCCCGGCACGACGTAGGCGAGCCCCGTCGATGTATCGGGGTTCAGCCTGTTGACTCCGAGGACTGTTCATGTTTTGTTCTAAGGATCGCGATGGGGTACTCGGGGGGCTCGCATGCGCGCCGCGTTTTTGTTTGTTGCAGCCGTCGTGTTGGCGTCTTGCGCTACTGCGCCACCACCGGTGTTCGTTCGAACGGACGGCAGGTCGATCAACACCGACCCGGTTCTGAGCCAGCAATTCCAACTCGACAAGACGGTCTGTCTCGGCAATCGTGAGAAGGCCGATCTGTCGGGCGTCACGGTATCCGGGGGCGGCCTCGCCGGCGCCATTGCCGCGCAGAACCGTTCCCAGGCGGCCGACGCAGTGTTCGTCGGATGCATGGCCGAGAAAGGCTACATGCTGACAACGGCCGATAAGGCTGACGAACTGGCCGCTGAAAATGCCGCTGTCGCGGCCCAGAGTCAGAGACAGACCGTCGCGCAAGCGCCAAAGCGGTGATGATCTGTTGAGCGGACCTGTTTCGCACAACGAGGACGGCACGATGTGGCGACGCGCGTTGTTGATGGTTTTGTTTCTGGCCGCGCCCGCGGCAGCGCAACAGCCGGACACCTTTCACGATCTGCTCGTGCAGTATCGCTGTCCGGTGGTCGATCGCTTGCAGCAGATTTATGCGGCTGTGGATTCGTCTGATCCGCAAAACTGGTTTCTGATCGTCTATTTTGCCGCTCCGTCCAACGACTACGTGCAATGCGTTTTCGACACCAAGACGCGGATGCTCTGCGAAGCGTCGTCCGGCTTTACGACAACGTGGCAACCGAGCCGCGGACGCGCTGGCTGCCGGCGGAGGCCATCGCTGCGCTAGGCCGCCTCGGATTCTCGACCGACGATTCAGCCGGCAATTTCCAAATCTGGTTCGACGTACCCGATCCGCCTGACTTCAATCGCATCGCCGACTTTATTTTGCGGGCGCTGCACGACGGCTACGGTGCCCACGCCAACGATCATTTGGAATTCAACGCGCCGCTGGCACCGCACCCGACATCGAAATGCATTCCGGTGAGCTAGAGCATATCTCGCTCAGATAGCACCACGTTCTCGTCATGCCCGGGTTTGACCCGGCATCCATGCGGCTTCAACGCAGCATGGATTGCCGGGTCAAGCCCGGCAATGACGAATGAAGGAGCTCGATTCGATTACAGCGGAACGTGCTCTAAAAAAAGAAATGGGAAAATCTACGCCATGACGTCGTGACGCAGTACGCCGACCTGCCGATCCCCGGATGTCGCTCCGCTCATCCGGGCTACACCCGTTAAGCCGAATACCGCGTCGCGATCGCGCTAAGCGGCGGGCGCGGGCGGTCCTCCGGCGGCCGTGGCGGGCGGCCGATATGGATGAAGCCGGCGATGCGCTCGTGCGGCTTCAAACCCAGCGCATCGAGTACGGTGCGGTCGTAGGCGTACCATTCGGTGATCCAGCTCGCGCCGTAGCCGAGTGCGTGCGCGGCGAGCACGAGGTTCATCGCCGCGGCGCCGGCGGAGAGCACCTGCTCCCATTCGGGGATCTTCACGTGCGGCGCCGCGCGGCTGACCACGGCGATGACGAGCGGCGCGCGCGTAAGCCGCGCGCGCTCGGCGTCGGCCTGCTCCGGCCTGGCGTCCGGATATTTCGCGAAGAACGCCGCCGCGATCGCGGCGCCGGCGGCACGCCG
>JASHSE010000329.1 GCA_030036975.1 Xanthobacteraceae bacterium
CCGCATCGATCGGTGACCACCCCGTAGCGCGAATTAACGACGGCGCCGCTGTCCATGAAAAACACGTAAGTGCGGCGCTGCCCGCGCTCGAAATAGCGCACGCAGGTGAGCCAGTTCCAGCCGGTTGTGGCGTGCACCCAGCGCGGCGGCGAAATCTCGAAATTGCTGTAGCCGGGATAGCCATTAAAGCCGCGCAGTGTATTGGCGACGAGCACGCCATAATTGGCCGGTGCGGCTGCCGGGGCGGTGTTTTCCGAAAGCGGTAGCGCGCTGCAGGCGGCGAGTAGCATGGCTGCCGTGACCAGTGCCGCGCCCCGCCACGTTGTCGCCTTCATCGTCGCATTGTCTCGCATTTGGCAGAAGGGGAAAAGGCGGTCGCAAAGCGCTGCCCGGCGCATTTGTCTAGACCGGCCGCCGGCCATCGGAGCCTTGCTCGGTAGACGGCGGCCTATGTATAGCTGTTAAGTTTTCTGCGCTAGGCGGGCGATGCTGGGGGATCGATGCTGATGCGGTGGGGCAAGCATGTCGGAGCTTTGCGCCGGCTCGTGCCGGTCGCTGCGGTGCTTGCGCTGGGCCTGCTTACTGCAGCCTGCTTTCAGCCGCTCTACGGCAGTCATCCGCTCGGCGCGAGCGACTCGGTTCGCGACAAGATGGCCGCGGTCGAGGTTGCGCAAATCGTGGCCAAAAACGGGACGCCGGAGGCCCGGCTGGCCGTGGCGCTGCGCAACGCGCTGATGTTCGATCTCAACAACGGTGCGGCGCCGGTTGCGCCGACGCATCGGCTGACGATCACGCTCAATTCCGGGATCATGACCGTCATTGTCGACGTGGCGAGCGGGCGGCCCGAAACCCAGGTCGAGGCGCTTAACGCCACCTTTACCTTGACCGAAATCGCCACCAAGAAAGTGGTGCTGAACGTCAGTACGTCCGGCCGCGCCTCGTTCGACATTCCGGGCTCGGCGCAACGCTTCGCCCGGCAGCGCGCCTCGCGCGACGCCGAAGACCGCGCCGTGAATGCGGTGGCGGAGAGCATCCGGAACCGGCTGGCGTCGTTCTTCGTCGCCGGGACCTGACCGGGCGGCGGTTACTCCGGTCCGTCCTTTTCGCCACTGACAGGCTGCGGTCGACCCCGGAAAAGGCCCGCGCCTTTAACCGATTCTTGTGCATATTCAAGGGGCTTCGTGCCTTGGCAAAGCCACTTTTGCGGCACAGGAAACGGGCGGGGGATGCAGTCTCGCCGATCGTCCTGCTGCGCCGACCCGGATCACTGGGGCGGCGTGTTTGCGTCGTATTGTGCTGGGAGCACGATTAGTGGCGGAGCTGAGGGGTAGCCGCAGGCTTCGGCAGCGGCGGCGACGACGCGGCGGTGCGGTGTTCGTTACCGCGTTTGCCGCCGTCGCGATCGGCTTCGGCCTTTGCTGCGTGCCGGCCTGCGCTCAAGTGGCCCCGGGGCCAATGTTGCATTTCCCCCCTCGGCCCACGCCTCCCCCTTCGACCCATATGCCGCCGGCCAACACGCCGATGTTCGTGCAGGCCGACGAGATGAAGTACGACTATTCGAACAACACCGTCTCCGCGGTCGGCCACGTGCAGATTTACTACGGCGGCTCGACGGTGGAGGCCGACCAGGTGATCTACGATCAGAAGACCAAGCGTCTGCGCGCCGAGGGCAACGCCAGGCTGACCGAGCCGAACGGCCGCATCACCTACGGCCAGGTCATCAATCTCACCGACGATTATCGCGACGGCTTTGTCGACTCGCTGCGTCTGGAGTCGCCGGACGATACCCGGATGGCGGCGGCGCGGGCCGATCGGTCGCACGGCAATGTCGAGGTGATGCAGGACGGCATCTATACCGCCTGCGAGCCGTGCAAGGACGATCCGAAGAAGCCGCCGGAATGGCAGATCAAGGCGCTGCGCATCATTCATGACGACAACGAGAAAATGCTCTATTTCGAAAACGCCTCGGTCGATTTCTTCGGCTTGCCGGTGGCGTATTTCCCGTTTCTCTCGGAGCCGGATTCCACGGTCAAGCGCAAGAGCGGCTTTCTTTTTCCGTCGATGTCGACGAGCACCGCCTACGGCGCGGCCATCGAGACGCCGTATTACTTCAATCTTGCGCCCGACTACGATCTGACCCTTTACCCGATGTTCACGAGCAAGCAGGGCGCGCTGGTGGAGGCGGAATGGAATCAGCGGCTGCTCAACGGCTCCTACAACATCAGGGCCGCCGGCATCTATCAGCTCGACCCGTCGTTCTTTGCCAGCGAATACGGACAGGGGGCGGCGCAGACGCAAAACTTCCGCGGCACCGTGCTGACCGCCGGCCAGTTCGACATCACCAATCAATGGGTCTGGGGCTGGACCGGCGTGCTGGTGACCGATCCGACCTTCATCACCGACTACGGGCTCGGCCGCTTCAACGGCGTCAATCTCGATCCGTTCAAGACCGGCACCAGCGTCAGCGACGAAGGCGTGTCGCAGCTGTACCTGGTGGGCCGCGGCGACCGCAGCTATTTCGACCTGCGCACGATCTACTAT
>JASHSE010000038.1 GCA_030036975.1 Xanthobacteraceae bacterium
AAACAATACGGCCGTAGTTCTATCTTCCCAATCCAAGATTCGGGAGAATGTCTCCGCACCGATAACAAGTACGCTGGAAGCTCGACCTGCCGCTATAGTGCTGCATGCGGCATCTAGGGCGAACAGGAAACCGGAGCACACCGCCTGCAGGTCCAATGCGGCCCCTCTTGTGATTCCAAGCTTGGCTTGAACCCGTGCAGCCGTTGCTGGGAAGGTGTTGTCGGGTGTCGCGGTAGCGACAATTACCAGATCCACGTCGCGAGCAGAGATGCCGGCGTCGATCATGGCACCGCGGCCTGCGGCGGCCGCAAGATCGGATGTAAGTTCCCCACTTTCCGCGAAGTGTCGCTTCACGATGCCACTGCGCTGTCGTATCCACTCGTCGGACGTATCAAGCCGCGCAGCAAGCTCGTCATTCGTGACGACACGCCTCGGCAGGTAACTCCCGCAGCCACGGATTGCGGCTGCGTAGCTCATTCGGCAGCCTCACGCACGCGTGAGAGCCTGTCTTCAGCCGAAATTCGCCTATCTTCGTCGATCCGTGAACCCGGATGTAACGGTATGACGCTCATAAGCAGTTCGGGCGCATCATCTCTGACGAAAAACCCGCTTGGTTTGATGACCCAGCTATTATCCGCCAGCGCTCGAGCGAGGTTGAGCTTGGCGTCGAGTTTCTGGAAGGTGAACCCGCAGTTTCGCTCCAAGTGCTCCCTAACCGCGGCGCTAGTCCATCCGACAAGATATCCTATACCCCGTTTTCGGCATTCGAGGACCACTCGGTTCAAGACCGCCTTTAACCCCTCGGTCGTCGTTGAGGTAAGGCGGCCTACCTCGGCGATGCGGGTTCGCTCCTCGGCGAAAAACCTCGCGACCGAGAATCCCAGCTGGAAATAGCGCTCCGACGGTATGACGTCATGATTGATGGCGAACAGGAGCCCCGCGGTAGCGACCACGACCCCTTTTAGCTCCGCCATCACGAAACAGTCAGGCGGGATCGCCCAGTGGGTTTCATAAAGCCGCTCATATATGCGCCCGTTCAAAGACATCGCTCGTTGAACGTCGAGCGCACTGCTGGCTAATGTGACCGAAATCTCGCCGGCGTTGTCGCGGGAGTAACAAAATTTCATGGTCCCTTTCCTCGCGAAATGCTCTACCCCCTCGAGCGTCCTCAAGGGGGCAGGCAGACTATGTCTCTGCATTTACTCCGCAGCCACGCGGTGTGGGCTGTCGGTGCGAAAACCCCGGTGCATGCTGGTTACCTGCAGGAAGCCGCCCTCGAACGAGGCGCCGTCGTAAAAGTAACATGCCGGCGCCGGCGGCAGCGGTGTGGCATATGGTTCGTGTTCCTTGTCAATAAGGATCAGCACGACCCGCTGGACGGCGGCACCTTCAGCGATAGGCGGCGTCCCGGCAAAGAGTGGCACCGTCCGCCTCCTGACAAACCACTCGATAAGCTGCTCACGGCTGGGAAACCGCGGCTCTCGAGGAATGAACTTTGACATCAACTTGATGATGGTCGCCTCGTCCATTCGGGCATCCGCAGGGATATCGAAATATTCCTCAATGGGCATGCTATCATGGGTGTATTTGAAGAGGGACGTTCCCCACCCGATACACCATGCTGAGACAATGCACTTGATGTTGCGACGCGCCCGGAATTCCTTGTGAAGGGCGTATCGCGGACGAAGCAGGTAGAAGTCCATCTGGTCGAGGACAAGGTCACACCCCTCGACAAATTCCGCCGCATTCTGTTCAGTGATGCCGTCTCGGAATATTTCGATTGTCACGTCGTCGGTCATTTCCCAGACCAGATGCCCGACGACTTCCGCTTTGTTCTTGCCAATCGTCGTTTTGCCGGCGCCGAATTGGCGGTTGATGTTGCTCCAATCGAAGGTGTCGGGATCGGCGATCTTGAGATGCCGGACCCCCAAACGTGCGAGCCTTGGTACCAGCGCGCCACCGATGCCGCCGCAGCCGGCGATACCGACGGTGGCATTCGACAGCTTCAATTGGGCGTCCCTCTGCGCCGGGTCGCCTTCGCCAAGCCAGCACAGGCTGCGATTCACCCGCTCCCAGTAGCGAGCATCGTTATAAATGCCGTCGAGCTTCTGGACAGTTGACATTGGTTGGAACTCCTCACTGTCACACGTTGGATGTGTAGTTGGTGAATAGTGGCGTAGCTGGCACTGGTCTCGGGGTGCTACGCAGGAGCGGCTGAAAGCTGCTTCAGAAGCGCGATGAGATCGCCGACAGTTTCGAGGACTGGCGTGATTTCCTCTGGGATTTTGATCCCGAGAGTTTTCTCGGCGGCAAACATCAGTTCGATGACCGACAGGCTATCCGCCGCAAGGTCTACGGCGAATTGCGTGTCCGCAGAAATCCGATCTATCGGAATTTTGAACTGCGACGCCACCAGAGCTAAAGTGTCGGTGTCAATTTGGGCTGACGATATTGCGTCCTTCATTGTCAATCCTTCCATGTAATAGGCGTACAGACAGCCATTACCCTTGTATGTAATTTGCGCACATACATCTGTACGTTGAACAAGTCAAGTCCACTTTTGAAGAACTTTTTGAAGAGAAGACCCCTAGTGGGGCAATGTAACATGAAGGTGACGATCTCACGGCGATGGTAAGCGTCCGTACTCGCTTTGCCCGTTGTCTATGGTTTTTGCTCGTCGGGATCGGGCACGGTTGGTGTCCGGCCGAGGCGCGTTCTGGTCTGAAACTCGCGGCGCCAAGTGATGCCAAGTGGCGCCAAGTGATGAGAGCTTGGCTGGACCGCTTTTTTCTCGACTCTCTTTGTTACCACGAGGCTTGGAACAGTTCGTGAAATTCGGCGTGTTCGACCACCTCGACGCTGCCGGTGTGCTGCTCGGCGAACTCTATGCCAACCGGCTGCGGCTCGCCGAGGCTTACGACCGTGACGACTTCCACGCCTATCATCCGGCAGAGCATCACGGCGCCCCGCTCGGCGGCGCGCCGTCGCCGGCGGTTTTTCTCGCCGCGCTTTCGCAGCGCAAGCAGCGGCTGCGTTTCGGCTCGATGGTTTTGCTGCTGCCGCTCCACCATCCGCTGCGGCTGATCGAGGAGATCTGCATGCTCGATCAGTTGCGCGGCGGCCGCCGCGAGCCCGGCATCGGCCGCGGCGTATCGCCGTTCGACTTTTGCGATTAATGCGACGGCGTCTGGATCGGCTCGCAGTTCGTGCGCCCGGAGAGGAGGCAATCCTCCAGTTTGCCGTTGGAATAGAGTTCGCGCGCCAGGGCCCAACCGACCACGAACAGGAGCACGATAATCCCGAGCGCGATCAGCGGTCCCCGCCGGCTGGTGTTTTTGTCATCGCGGGCCGCCATGCAATTTCTTCGACGCGTCAGAGTCTTGCCGCAACCCGCCGATTTTATTGGTGAGCCCGCAGGGATTTGAACCCTGGACCCCGTGATTAAAAGTCACGTGCTCTACCGACTGAGCTACGGGCTCACTTGCCGGGTCAATAACATAGAAATCCTGTCGTTTTCCAGTCGTCGGCCGTTTTCCTGACTTATTCGCTCCGGCCGGCCATCGACCCAAGGCGCGTATATAGGGACGCAGTTCGCGGCTTTGAAATATCAGATCAAATTGCGGCGAGCCAGGCGATGGTTCCGAGCATGTTGCGTGCGCAGGCCCTGCGGGTCGCCGCCATCAGCGGCAAGGCGGATACATTGCGGCCAGCGCCGGGCCGCTGAGCTTGATGATCTGCGACCGCAATCCGCCGTGGCTCGCGATCCATTTGCGCACTTTGCTGGGATAGGTCGACCAAAGGATCTGGTTGCCGGCCTGACTGGCGAGCTGTCCACCTGTCGGCGTCGGGTCCCAAGCCGAGTGAAACTCAAGGACGGCCCGCGGCGTGACGCAGATCCGACTTCGCGGAATTGTGCCCAACAGCATCGTGCATGCCGACGCGCAGAGCCCATCGATCTCCACCCGCTCGCCGGACGAACGAAGCGCTCTGAATTTAGTCAAATAATCGCCAATCTGTCCGCCGGTATCGTCATAAATCCTGACAGTGGCGGATGCCGAGGCAATCGAGGCCATGAGGAACATGGCCGCCAATGCTGCACGCACCTTCATCGGGTGTTCTCCTTGCGTTTCTCCCGTTTTGCTCCCGGTTCTGCGGGCTTTTCGTTTTCGTCGACGCAATCCTATATGAGCGGGGCTTGCGGGGGAATGTCATTATTGTGCAACAATGGCCGCGACCGAACCGGACCTTCGCAATGCCCGATCCCGATCAGCAAAACCAAGGACAGCGCGGGCCGCTGATTGCGCTCGGCGTGATCGTGCTGCTGTTTGTCGTCGGTTTGTGGCTGACGCACGAACTTTATGAGAGGGGAAAATTGGAGGATTGCCTGATGTCCGGGCGCACCAATTGTGCACCGATCCAGGCACCGGCGCGCTGAGCGCGCCTCGGCAATGGCACGAAAGCTTCACGGCGGCGTCGTGACGGCGCCACAAGGCGCGCGCAGAACGCGCCATGTCGGCTGGGCTGCGAAGGAGCTTTCATCGTGAATGCCGAAATCGCGTGCCAAGCGCCTTGCGTCGAAAATGTCGGTCGCCCCCATTGCCCGCGCTGCGGGTCCGTGTTGCACGTCGCCGAGCAATCTGCCTTCAACCTGAACGGCGGCATCCGCCACGATTGGGTTTGCGACGATTGCGGCGAGGAATTTGCAACCTCGATCAGGGTGTTGCCGCTACAGGCATGATTCCGGCCCGGCTGGCCATGTTTGGGGGGAGGCTGCGCAATGGGCTTAGACGGCTCGGCACAGCCGACGTTCGATCCCCTCCTACACGCTATGGTTGCGACCGCGAGTTGCCAAGGGCGTGCAATAATGGCCCTCGCCCGGTGTTGATATTGCATTCCACGACGTCCATAGGGAGGACCCCCATGACTGAATTGTTCGCTCGCCGATCGATCCTCGGCTACTGCGTCGGTGGCGCCGCCAGCGCCGTGCTGCTGGCATCTGCCTCGCAGAGCCAAGCCGCCAGCACCGCGTTCAAGGCCAGCCTTGACGGCAAGAGCGAAGTGCCGCCGAACAACACCACCGGCACTGCTTCCGTCACCGTCACCTATGATCCGGCCACCAGAAAGATCAGCTGGGACGGCACCTATTCGGGCCTCACCGGTCCGGTGACGGCTGGCCACATCCATGGCCCGGCCGACCCGGGCAAGAACGCGCCGCCGGTGATCTGGCTCACCCAGAAGGGCAATCCAAACCCGAAATTCCCAAGCCCGTTCAAAGGCTCGGCCGAGCTGACCGCTGACCAAGCCAAGGATTTGCTGGCCGGCAAGTACTACATCAACCTGCACACCAAGGCGAACCCGGCCGGCGAAGTCCGCGGCCAGCTTGAGAAATCGTAAATCGGCACCGGGATCGTTGCGTTCGTACCAGGTGCGACTGTCGTCAACCCGCCGTTTGCCTCCGCGCAACCGGCGGGTTTTCCTTGCGATCCGTCATGGCCGAGTTTGTCCTCGCCATCCATGCCCATAAGTGCTGCGGCTGACCAAGACTGACGCGCTTAAGCCGCGGCCGCCGCGGCGCCTGCGCGTCCACTTTCAGATCCGCGGTGAACGGCGCGAGCGGGCGGCGACTAATCCCGGCTGGCGCACGGCGTTCGCTCCTTTCGCAGGACCATATCGCATCGGGCTGACAAATTACGCTCGTTGCCGCGAAAGCGAGAATCCAGCAAATCAAGCGCTGGCTCCCCGCTTTCGCGGGGACGAGCGAAATGTATTGCTCACTGTTTGGGAATATGAGCGCCGGCGATCACAGCGCCCCATTTGGCGATGTCGGAGCGCATCCGCGCATCGAGTTCGGCCGGCGACGAGGCCCGCGCGTCGATGCCGAGACCGAGCGCGCGCTTCTTCAGGGCCGGGTCGGCCAGAACCTCGTGCAGCCCCGCGTTCAAGGTGTCGATCACGTTCTGAGGGGTGCCGGCCGGGGCATAAAGCCCGTTCCAGGCGACGACGTCGAAGCCGGCGACGCCGGCCTCCTGTACGGTCGGCACGTTCGGCAGTTCCGGCGATCGCTGCGGGCCGCTGGTGGCGATGGCGCGGCCCTTGCCGCTGTCGAGTGTCGGCTTGAGCGCGGCATAAAAGTCCATGTCGAGCTGCACGTCGTTGCGCAACAGGCCGATGACCACGTCCGGCGAGGTACGGAACGGCACGATCACGAATTGCCCACCCGCCTTGGCCTTGAACAATTCGGCAGTGAGATTTTGCGTCGAGCCGACATTGATGGTGCCGACATTGACCGTGCCGGGTTTTGCCTTGTCGGCTTTGAGGAAATCGCCGAGCGTTTGCAAGGGCGACGAGGCGTTGACCATGAACACGCAGGTGAAATAGCCGATGGTCGAGACCGGCACGAAATCCTTGAGCGGGTCGTACGGCAGGTGATTGAACAAGGGGACGGTGATTGCGGTGCCGTTGGTCAACAGAATGAGCGTGTAACCGTCCTTGCCGCCGGACAACGCCGCGCGCGCCGCGGAGATGCCGGCAGCGCCTGGATTGTTCTCGATGACGAAGTTTTGGCCGAGCTTGTCGCCGAGCGCCTGGAAGACGAGCCGGGCCGTGACGTCGGCGACGCCGCCGGCGCCGAACGGCAGGATGACGCGCACCGGCCGGCTCGGATATTTGGCTTGCGCCCGCACCGGCGAAGTGCCGATTCCGGCCGCCGCGGCGGCCAGCGCAAGCGCCGCCTCGCGGCGGGTCAAAGTCAATTTTGCGAGTTTGCGTTTTTCGTGTTTGTTGCGTTTCATACCGGGAACCTGCAGATGAATTCCGCTCATTCCCGCGCAAAGCGGGAATCCAGCGTCTAAGCGAACTGAGTTCCCGCTTTCGCGGGGACGAGCGCACTTTAAAGTTCGCCGGTTTTGCCCCGGCTTTGAGCGCTTGTCGAGGCGCGCAGCGATCATGTCGCGCTCAGACGTCCTCGATGTCGGCCTTGGCCTGCCAGCCTTGCATCGTCTCCGCCGCATAATCGGCGAAGCGGCCGGCCGCGATCGCAGCGCGGGCGCCGGCGACGAGGTCCTGGTAGTAATACAGATTGACGACCGACAACAACGTGCCGCCCAAAGCCTCGCCGCTGCGGAACAGGTGGTGCAGGTAGGCGCGGGAAAAATCGCGCGCCGCCGGGCAGCGGCTCTCCGCATCGAGCGGGCGCGGGTCGTCGGCATGGCGCGCGTTCTTGATGTTGATCGGACCGAACCGGGTAAAGGCGAGGCCGTGACGGCCGTTGCGGGTCGGCAGCACGCAATCGAACATGTCGATGCCGCGCCCGATCGCCTGGATAATGTCGGACGGCATGCCGACGCCCATGAGATAGCGTGGCCGGTCGGGCGGCAGCGCCGCTGCGGTGTGCGCGACCACGTCGAGCGTGACATCTTGCGTCTCGCCGACGGCGAGCCCGCCGATGGCATAGCCGTCGAAACCGATGGCGGTGAGCGCGCCCGCGCTTTGTTCGCGCAAGCGCGCATCGTCGCCGCCCTGCACGATGCCGAACAGGGCGCGGCCGGGCGCTGCGTTCTCAAACACGCGCTTGCAGCGCTCGGCCCAGCGCAGCGACAGTTGCATCGCCCGCTCGATCTCGCCGCCCTCGGCCGGCAGCCGCACGCATTCGTCGAGCTGCATCGCAATGTCGGAGCCGAGCAGGATTTGCACCTG
>JASHSE010000330.1 GCA_030036975.1 Xanthobacteraceae bacterium
CAGACAGACCGCGACGTCGGGTTCCCCGACCGCAGCAAAACCTCGCGTCAGAGTATTGCGAAAATCCGTGGTGACGAGTCTGTCACCGACCTTCGCCGGCCGGGAGGCAAGTCCGTGAAGGCTGTAATCGCACATGGCAGGTCTCCTTTGTTTTGGTGTTCTATTTAAAGAAAACATCGGAGCGGCGAGTTGTTTCACAAGCCGTCGTACGATTTCCGAGCAATTGGACGCAGCAGTGCAATGCGCCGCGTCCGGTGCAGCGGCCGGGGCGCGCTCATAAGCCCGAAAGCGCACGCGCACGCCGCGCTGGGTTCGGTGCCCAAACGGCCGCGCAAGCCTCGCCGGTTGCCGGTTAGCCCTACGACGCGCAGATGTGGCGGCTTTGCGGTTTTGCGGTGCAACGCGGGGCAGAGCCCTAATCTTGCCCGCAACGCCGCCGATATGGCGGCAAAACCGCGCCTCCTCCGTGAGTCGCCATTGACGCGGCAGAGGGGCGACAACAAGCTAGAGCCCAAAAGTAACGACTAGGGCTAAAAAGTAACATTTGGCGCCCTAGACTATGCGGCAGCCGTAACGGCCGATCGCATCGTGAGCGAGAAAGGGGACTTTCCATGCCCCATTCGTCTTTCCGGCGAGACTGGATCACCAAGCCGATCTTTCACTTGGCGCAGCAGGCGTTGCCGCGGCTTTCCGACACCGAGCGCGAAGCCATCGAAGCCGGCGACGTGTGGTGGGACGCCGATTTGTTCACCGGCAATCCCGACTGGAGCAAGCTCCTCGCCGTCGCGCCAGCACAGCTGTCGGACGAGGAACAGCAATTCCTCGCCGGCCCGGTCGAAGACCTGTGCCGCATGATCGACGAATGGAAGATCAATTGGGAATTGCGCGACCTGCCGCCGGAAGTCTGGAATTTTTTGAAGGAGAAAAAATTCTTCGCAATGATCATTCCGAGGGAATATGGCGGCCGCGGCTTCTCGGCCTATGCTCATTCGGAAGTGATCCGCAAACTCTCGTCGCGCTCGATCAGTACTGCCTGCACTGCCATGGTGCCCAACTCGCTCGGGCCGGGCGAACTCTTGGTGCAATTCGGCACCAAGGAGCAGCAGGATTACTGGCTGCCGCGGCTGGCCAGCGGCGAGGAGATCCCCTGCTTCGGCCTGACCAGTCCGGAAGCCGGCTCGGACGCTGCGTCGATGACCGATTCCGGCTTCGTGTGCCGCGGCCGCTACGAAGGCCGCGACGTGCTCGGCATCCGGCTCAACTGGCACAAGCGCTACATCACGCTCGGCCCGATCGCCACGGTGATGGGCCTTGCGTTCAAGCTGCGCGATCCGGACCACCTTATCGGCGACCGCGACGAGGTCGGCATCACGCTGGCTCTGGTCCCGACGCATCTCCCCGGAATCAGCATCGGCCGGCGCCACCTGCCGGCGATGCACGTGTTTCAGAACGGCCCGAACTGGGGCCGCGACGTATTCATCCCCATGGACTACGTGATCGGCGGCGCCGCACAGGCCGGCAAGGGTTGGAAAATGTTGATGAGCGCACTCGCCGCCGGCCGCGGCATTTCGCTGCCGTCATTGTCGGCTGCCGGTGCGGTCTTCACCGCCCATGTCAGCGGCGCCTACGCGCGCATCCGCGAGCAATTCCACGTCGCGATCGCGCGCTTCGAGGCGATCCAAGAGCGCCTCGGCCGCCTGGCGGCGACCGCTTATCTGCTCGACGGCGCGCGCCGCATGACCTGCGCGGCGCTCGACGCCGGGCACCATCCGGCCGTCATCACCGCGATCATGAAAGCGCAGGCCGCCGAGCGCATGCGCATCTCGGTCAACGACGCCATGGACGTGCATGGCGGCAAGGCCATCATCGAGGGGCCGCTCAATTATCTCGGCAGCCTCTATCGCGGCGTGCCGATCGGCATCACCGTCGAAGGCGCCAATATCATGACCCGCAGCCTCATCCAATTCGGGCAGGGCGCGATCCGCTGCCATCCTTATCTGTTGCAGGAAATGATGGCGCTCGAAGACGCCGAAAGCGGGCGCGGTCTCGACGCGTTCGATGCTGCTTTCTGGGGCCATGTCCGCCACAGCACCGTCAACGCGCTGCGCGCCTGGGGGCGCGCCTGGACCGGTGGCCTGTTCGCGCCGGCGCCGGCCGCCGGCGCGGCGCGCAAATTCTACCGGCAGCTCGGCCGCTATGCGGCGGCCTTCGCGCTCGCCGTCGACGTCGCGTTGCTCACGCTCGGCGGCGGCCTCAAGCGCCGGGAGATGCTATCGGCGCGCTTCGGCGACATTCTCTCCGAGCTTTATCTGTCGAGCGCGGCGCTCAAGCGCTGGAACGACGAAGGCCGGCACGATGAGGATCTTCCGCTGCTGGAATGGTGCCTGGAGTCGAGCTTGGCCACGATCGAGAGCCGCTTCGACGAGATTTTTGCCAATTTCCCGATCCGTCCGGTCGGTTGGCTGTTGCGCTTCTTTATCCTGCCGTTCGGGCGGCGGCGCGGTCCATCGGATCGCTGTACCGATCGCTGCGCCGAACTCATCGCCAATCCGTCGGCCGCGCGCGACCGGCTGACCGTCGATCTGTTCCATCCGCCGGAGAGCGAACGTGACCATGGGCTTGCCTTGCTC
>JASHSE010000331.1 GCA_030036975.1 Xanthobacteraceae bacterium
ACCCCGCGAACGCCGATTTTGGGAGCTGAGCTTGCACACCGGCGTCCCCCAGACAGATGGGATTACCGTCACCGTTCCGGCGCGGCTGCATCTGGGCTTTCTCGATCTCAACGGCGGACTGGGCCGGCGGTTCGGCAGCATCGGGCTTGCGGTCAGTGATCTGAAAACCGGCCTCACAATCCGGCGCGCGAAGTCCCCCGAAGTTTCCGGTCCGGGAAACGATCGGGTGTGGCAATATCTGGAGGTCATGCAGCGCTCGCTCGCTCTTGACGAGGCCCATGCGGTGAGTGTCGCGCAGACCGTTCCGGCGCATGTCGGCCTGGGTTCCGGCACTCAGCTCGCGCTTGCCATCGCGGTCGGCCTGCGCCGTCTGCACAATCTGCCGCTGGACATTGAAACCGACGCATTGAAACTCGGGCGTGGCGCGCGCTCGGGAGTGGGCATTGGACTGTTCCGCCGCGGCGGCTTTGTTGTCGACGGCGGTCATGGCGCCGCAGCAGCGGCGGCGCCGATCGTCAGCCACATGACGTTTCCGGATGATTGGCGGATTCTGATCGTCCTTGACCCGGCGCGGCGCGGCCTGCATGGAGCCGAAGAGCTGGCGGCTTTTGCCCGGCTGGCGCCGATGGCGGACGCTGAGGCTGCCCATCTTTGCCGGCTGGTTCTCATCAAGGCGCTGCCGGCGCTGGCGGAACGTGACCTGCCGAGCTTCGGCGCGGCGATCCGGCAATTGCAGCAGCGGCTCGGCTGCTATTTCGCTCCGGCGCAGGGCGGCTCGCCCTTCACCAGCGGGGCCGTTGCCGCGGTGCTGGCGACGCTCGAGGCCGCCGGCGCCCACGGCATCGGTCAAAGCTCCTGGGGACCGACCGGTTTTGCGTTTGCCGCGTCGGCGCAAGAAGCCGACCGCCTCGCGGTGCTGGCGCGCCGCTGCCCGCACAGCGCAGGCTTGGACATCCGCATCTGCAGCGGACTCAATCGTGGCGCGGAGATCGTGGCGCAGCCACGATGCTCCGTCCAGAACAAATAGATCGGGAGGAGACCATGGCGGACAAGAACATCATTCACATGGTCACGCCGACCAAACACGTCAGTCCATTCGATGTGAACATGGCGCTCGACGCCGGCTACGACGCGGCTCTCACCTATACGAACGTGACTGTCGAGGAGGTAACGGGGCTGGTTCAAGACGCGATCTTCTCGCGGCCGCCGAAGCTTGGCGTCCGCACGGCCATGTTCTTCGGCGGCAAAAACGCGAGCCTTGCGCTCGACATGCTGGCGCGGGCCAAAAAGGCGCTGGTGCCGCCCTTCGCCATTTCATTGTTTGCCGATCCCGCCGGCTCGTTTACCACGGCGGCGGCAATGGTCGCGTGCGTCGAGAAGATTCTGAAGGACAAGAAACAGCGCAATCTCGACGGTCTCAAGGTCGCCGTGTTCGGCGCCACCGGCGTTGTCGGATTTGCATCGGCAGTGCTAGCCGCGCTGCAGGGCAGCGCCGTCACGCTTGTCGGCTACGACGGCATCAAACGCGTAAGCGACGCCGCCCAGGAGATCAAGCGCCGCTTCGGCGCGGACGTGCGCCCCGCCGACGGCAGCGACGACGCCAAGAAGGCGGCCATTCTCGCCGAATCCGAAGCGGCGTTCTGCGCCGGCCGCGCCGGCGTCGCGATCCTCTCAAAAGCCCAGCTTGCCGCGGCGAGGCAGCTGCTGATCGCCACCGACGTTAACGCGGTTCCGCCGTCCGGCGTCGAGGGATTGGACATGCAGGCGAACGGCCAGGACATCACGTCCCACGGCACGTTGGGATTGGGGCCGTTGACGATCGGCAACATCAAGTATCGATCGGAATTCGGTCTGTTTCAGAAAATGATCGCGGCGACAAAACCAGTGCAACTCGATTTTCGCGACGCCTTCGCGCTGAGCCGCGAGCTCAATGGCTGAAGGCAAGCCCATCCTGATCGCGGCGATTTCCGGCCGCGCGCTGGCACAATCGGCACGGCGCGGCGGCTATCAAGTGCTCGTCGCCGATTTTTTTGGCGATCAGGACACGCTCCAGGCGGCCAAGGATCACGTGCGGTTTCCCGGCGCGCTCGCGCGCGGCATCGAGGCGGATGCGCTGTTCGATGCCTTGAACGCGCTCGGCGCTCGCCACCATCCGCTGGGAATAGTCTGCGGCAGCGGATTTGAAGACAGGCCCCAATTGCTCGAACGTATCGCCAAAAGCTGGCGGCTGTTTGGCAACGGCGCCGCTGTTGTCGCCAAGATCAAGGATCCCGCGGCGCTTTCGGCCATCTGCTTGGAAGCCGCGATTCCGGTGCCGGACTTCTGTTTGGAAAAGCCGCAGCGGACCGCCGACTGGCTCGCCAAACGCAGAGGCGGGGCGGGCGGCAGCCATATCAGGCCGGCGGGGCAAGCGATCCACGGCCGCCTCTATTATCAGCGCAAAATGCCGGGCGTTCCGATATCGGCGCTTTTTCTGGCCGATGGGGCGAACGCCACCGTGCTCGGTTTCAGCAGCCAATGGCATTTGCCCGCAGCCGATAAGCCCTATCGGTACGGCGGGGCCGCGCAGCCCGCGACCCTGCCGGCTCACATGGCCGCCTCGCTCACTGCCGCGGTCCACCGGCTCAGCGGCACGGCGGCGCTTGTCGGCCTCAACAGCGCGGATTTCATCGTCGATGATGAGCGGTTTTGGCTCTTGGAAATCAACCCGCGCCCGGGCGCGACGTTGGACATTTTCGAACCGGCGCAAGGCTCGCTCTTTGCCCTGCACATGGCGGCGTGCGCCGGACGGCTGCCGCCGGCTCCATGCTATACCGGCCGAGTAAGAGCGGCCGCAATCGTCTATGCCGAGAGCGATATTCCGTCATTTCCAACGCTGAATTGGCCGCACTGGACCGCCGACCGCCCGCAGCAGGGACTTGCGATAAAGGCTGGCGAGCCGCTGTGCACTGTCTATGCTTGCGGCGCGGACGCGACGCGGGCGAGAGTTCGAACAGAGGAACGGCGCGGGCAGGTTCTCGCTTGGGCCACGCAGGGCAATCAGGGCAATCATGACAAATGTGCCACCAATCAGCGTGAATGAACGCGCGGCCAAACTGGTTTCGCAACTCACGGCGGACGCGGCGCAACTGCGGCTCGGCATTTTGCGCGGCGAACTCGGTGAAACGCTGATCGATTCCGGCAGCCGAAGCCTTGGCGGCATCGCTGCGGGGCTGCGCATCGCAGCCATCTGCATGGGCGGACTTGGCGATGTGACGTTGGCGCCCTCCTCGGCGACGCCGCGCTGGCCGTGGACGCTGGTCGTGCGCTCCTCAAATCCCGTGATTGCCTGCCTGGCAAGCCAATACGCCGGCTGGCGCCTCACCGGCGATCGCGCCGGCAAACCGTTCTTTGCACTGGGCTCGGGACCGGCGCGCGCGCTGGCGCGGCGCGAACCGCTGTTCGAGCATTTGAACTACGCCGACAGTGCCGCTCATGCCACTTTGGTGATCGAGAGCGGCGGCCCCCCGCCGGCAAGCGTCGTCGCCAAGGTCGCCGCAGATTGCCACGTCAGCCCGAACGATTTGACGATCATCTTTGCGCCGACCCAAAGTCTGGTCGGCAGCACGCAGATCGTCGCCCGCGCGCTCGAAGTCGCGTTGCACAAGACCCACGAGCTGGGATTCCCGCTCGATCGCGTTGTCGACGGCCTTGGTGCGGCGCCGCTGTGTCCGCCGCACCCCGATTTCGTCACCGCCATGGGACGCACCAACGATGCCATCATCTTTGCCGGGCGCGTCCAGCTCTATGTCACCGGGCCAGCCGATGACGCGCGCGCCCTGGCCAGCAAGCTGCCGAGCAAAGCGTCGCGCGACTATGGCCGGCCGTTCGCGCAGATTTTCAAGGAGGTCAAAGGGGACTTTTACGCCATCGACCCGATGCTGTTCAGTCCGGCGAAAGTCACGGTGACCGCGCTCGAAACCGGCGACAGCTTTCACGCCGGCGAGATGGATTTGGACCTGCTCGATGCCTCCTTTGCTTGAACGCGTCGACCGCGGCGCACGTGGCGACCAGCCGCTCGTCGGCCTGGTCGTCGACCGCATTGATTGGCATGCCCGGGAACTGATTGCCGCGCTTCGGCTGCGCGGCATCGAGACCGTTGCGGTCCGGTTGCCCAGATGCGGGTTTGCGACGCAAACCGCCGGCGGTCTGCACATCGACGGCTTCGACGGCAGCCTACCGGACGCCGTCATTGTCCGCACCATGTCGGGCGGCACGTTTGAGGCGGTCACGCTGCGGCTCGGCGTCCTGCATGCATTGCGCGAACTCGGCGTCCCGGTATGGAACGATGCGCGCGCCATCGAGCGTTGCGTCGACAAATCGATGACGAGCTTTCTTTTGTCCCGCGCGGGTATTGCGACGCCTGCGACCTGGGCGTCGGAATCGCATGAACAAGCCCGGGCCATCGTGCAGCGCGAGGCGGCGAACGGGCCGCTGGTGCTCAAGCCTTTGTTCGGATCGCAGGGACGCGGCCTCATGCTGATCCGCACGCCGGACGAT
>JASHSE010000332.1 GCA_030036975.1 Xanthobacteraceae bacterium
GCCAAAAATCAGAAAATCGTTTCGGGGGGAAGAGCATCATGAGGGTGGCATCGTTCACTCGCGCTGCAGCCGTTGCCGCAGCGTTGACGCTCGTTGCGGCGGCGCCGGCTGCGGCGCAGCAGCCAGCGGCCAAGATCGACCCGGCCGACACCACCTGGATGATCGTCGCCACCGCGCTGGTGCTGATGATGTCGATCCCGGGGCTGGCGTTGTTCTACGCCGGCATGGTGCGCAAGAAGAACGTGCTCGCCACCATGGCGCAAACCTTTGCCGCAACCGCGCTCGGCTCGGTGCTGTGGATGATGCTCGGCTATACGCTGACATTTACCGGCAACGCGCCGGTGCTCGGCACGCTGCGCCGTTTTGCACTCGCCGGCATGGGCATGGACTCGGTCAGCGCCTTCGCGCCGACGATTCCGGAAGCTTTGTACATGCTTTATGAGATGACCTTTGCGGTCATCACCGTGGCGCTGGTCGCCGGCTCGGTCGCCGACCGCATGCGGTTTTCCGCGTTCCTGTGGTTTTCGGCGCTGTGGCTGCTCGTGGTCTATGTGCCGATCGCGCACTGGGTCTGGGGCGGCGGCTTTCTCGGCAGCGCCGGCGTGCTCGATTTTGCCGGCGGCACCGTGGTGCATCTCAATGCCGGCGTCGCCGGCCTCATTGGCGCGTTCGTGCTCGGCGCGCGGCGCGGCTACGGCACCGACAATTTCGCGCCCTACGATCTGTCGCTCGCGGTGATCGGCACCGGCCTGCTCTGGGTCGGCTGGTTCGGCTTCAACGGCGGCTCGGCGCTCGGCGCCGGCTCGCGCGCCGCGTTTGCCATTGTGGCCACGCATCTTGCCGCCTCGGCCGGCGCCGTCACCTGGATGGCGCTCGAATGGTGGACGCGCGGCAAGCCGTCGGTGCTCGGCATGATATCCGGCGCGGTCGCGGGGCTCGGCACCATTACGCCGGCCTCAGGCTTCGTGCTGCCGTGGCAGGGGCTCGTCATCGGCATCATCGCCGGGCTCGTCTGCTTCTGGAGCTGCACCTGGCTGAAGCTGCGCTGCGGCTACGACGATTCGCTCGACGTGTTCGGCGTCCACGGCATGGGCGGCGCCACCGGCACGCTGCTGGTCGGCGTGTTTGCCACGCGCGCCGTGGGCCACGCCTCCGGTCTGCTGGAAGGCCACCCGATGCAGATCCTGTTGCAGCTTTACGGGATTGTGGTGACGCTGGCCTGGTCGGCCATCGCCACATTCATTCTGCTGAAAGCGATCTCGACCTTCATCCCGCTGCGCGTCGACAAACAGGCCGAAATGGAAGGCCTCGACGTGACGCAGCACGGCGAGGCGTTGCAGTAGGCGCAGTAGAAGTTACATCGCCCTCGCGCCAGGCTCACGTGCCTCGGAACGCCGGCTTGCGCTTTTGCTGGAATGCCTCGACGCCTTCGCGGAAATCGTCCGATTGCCGCAGCCGGCTGTAGCAATGGCCGGTGCGCGGCGCCAGCGGCGAGAAGGCGCGCAACTCGTCGACCAGGGCGTCGGTCGCCGCTTCCAACTTGCCGTCGGCCACGCATTCGGTGGCGATGCCCCAGTCGTAGGCCTGCTTGGCCGCAATGCGCTTTGACCGCATCACGATGTCCTTGGTGCGGGTGATGCCGATGATCTTTTGCAGCCGCGCCGAGCCGCCGGAGCCGGGAATTTGCCCGAGCCGCTGCTCCGGCAGCGCGTATTGGCAGGTCTCCGAGACGATGCGGAAATCGCAGGCGAGCGACAGCTCGAAACCGACGCCGAAGCAATAGCCGCGGCCAGCGGCGATCACCGGTTTTGCGCAGCGCGCCGGCGCGGCGACGTTCCAGGCGAGCTTCGCTACGTGCTCGGGCGAGGCCTGCAAGAATCCGGCGATATTGCCGCCGGAGGAAAAGTGCTCACCCATGGCGCGCAGCACAATGACGCGCACGCGTAAATCCTCGTCGAGCGCCTCGAAGGCGATGCGCAACTGGTCGCGCTCCGCCATTTCGATGACGTTGAGCGGCGGGCGATCGAGCACCACATCGGCGCGCTCGCGCGCGGCGTCGATCTCGACGCGGAAGCCGTCGAGTTTTTGATCTTTGAGGCGTGGGTCGGACAACGCAGTCATGCGGCCGTTCCCTGCTGCCGGGCTTCGGGTTCTTCGCCCAAAAATTCGCCGGCGACGAGCTTGCGGCGCAACAGTTTTCCGACCGGCGATTTCGGAATCGCGGCGACGAAGACGTAGCGGCGCGGCCGTTTGAAGGCGGCGAGCCCCGACTTGCGGCAGAACGCGTCGAGTTCGTCCGGCTCGACCGGCGCGCGGCGCTTGATGAAGGCGGTGACGGTTTTGCCCCAGCGCTCGTCCGGCAGGCCGGCCACCGCGACTTCGGATACCGCGGCATGCAGCGACAGGCACGATTCGATTTCGACCGGCGAAATGTTCTCGCCGCCCGAGATGATCATGTCATCGATGCGCCCGGTGACGAAAATGTCGCCATCGGCGTCGATGAAGCCGGTGTCGCCGGTAAAATACCAGCCCTGGCGGATCGCCCTGGCGTCGGCCTGCGGACGCCGCCAGTAGCCGTCGAACGATTCGTCGCCGGCAAGGAGCGCGATGATCTCGCCCTCTTCGCCGGTCGCGGCAAGCTCATCGACCGACTGCGCGCCGAGCTTGATCACGCGCACCATCTGGTTGATGCCGGCGCGGCCGGCCGACCCGGGTTTTTTGGCCGCGTTCTGGTCGATAGTAAAGGTGTAGATTTCCGAAGAGCCGTAATGATTGACGAACAGATCGGGCTTGAACGCGCCCTGCAGCTTTTTCAACAGGCCGTCGGTCATCGGCGCGCCGGCAAAGCCGAGCTTGCGCACCGAACCGACATCGGCCTTGGCAAAGGCCGGATGATGGACGAGATCGTGATAGAGCGTCGGCACCAGATAAAGGTTGCTGATCCGCTCGGCGGCGATGGCTTGCAGCGCGCCCTCGACGTCGAAGCGGCGCAGGCAGACGAAGGCGCCGCCGACGAGCGACATGGCGAGCAACGAGCGCACCCCCATGGTGTGGTAGAGCGGCATGACGCCGAGCGTGCGCTCGCCGGTTGCGTACAGATTTTGCGCCACGTGCGCCAGAGCCGCGGCGCGTTCGGCGCGCTGCCGGCGCGGCACGCCCTTCGGCCGCGCCGTGGTGCCGGAGGTGTAGAGCATCACCGACCAGGCTTCGGCATCGACCCGCGGCTCTGCGTCCGGCGCCGCGCGCGCGACGAGATCGGCGAACGCGATAGCGGGCGCCGACGCGGCATCGAGCGCGATGTGCGGCAGCGTTTTTGCCAGAGCAGAGCCCGCTACCGCTGGCGCCGACACGTCCTCATAAGCGATCGCCTTGGCGTCGGCATCGGCGAGGAAAAAGTCGAGTTCGCTCGCCGATGACCGCCAATTCACCGGCGTCATGATGATGCCGGCAAATTGACACGCCCAATGCAGGCTGGCGGCTTCCCAGCGGTTGGTCAGTACGGTGACGAGGTGGTCGCCCGGCCCGAGCCCGAGCGCGTCCAAGCCTGCAACCAGGGACGAAATGCGCCGGTACCATTGCGCGTAGGTAAGCCGCACCTCGCCGTCGACGATCGCCAGCGCCTGCGGATCGCGGGCGACGCTGCCGAGAAAACTCAAGCCCAGATCGAGCATGCGGTCGTGTCTCCTGATCGGCCCATGATAGGCGGCGGCAGCGCCATGACAAAGGCACATTCCGATCCATTTGATCGTCGCGGCGGCCATTTGTTGCCTTGCCAAAACGCCGCAGCTACAACCGCCCGCAGGCTCGCGGCGCAAATCTGTGATGGCATCAATCGCGTTCCCCAACGACAAGGGCTGGGTGGCCAGTATTACGCGCACGCCCGAGCGGGCCGTGACCGCGCTGATCGTCGGCTTTGCGCTGTTTCGCCTCATATTGGCGGCGACGCTCGGGCTCGGCGTCGACGAGTCCTATGGCATCGGCGTTTCACACGATCTCAAGCTGTCCTATTTCGACTACCCGCCGCTCACTTACTGGCTGACCCACTTTTTCATTCCGCTCTTTGGCGACGGCCGCGCCTTGCGCCTGCCGTTCATTGCATTGTTCGCCGGCACATCCTGGATGCTCTATCTCTTGACGCGGCATTTGTTCGGCAAGGCCGCCGGCGTCTGGGCCGTGCTGGCGCTGAACCTGTCGGCATTCTTTACCCTTGTCGGCAGCTGGGTCGTAACCGACGGGCCGCTGATTTTCTGTCTCATGGCCGCTGCCTACACGATCGCACGCGGGTTGTTCCCCACCGACGCGGCGGTATCGCCGCGGCGGACTTCGCCGTGGCGGACTTCGCCGTGGCGGACTTGGCTCGTTGCCGGTTTTTGGTTCGGTCTCGCCGGCCTGTCGAAATATCACGCCGCGCTGATCGCCGTTGGGCTGTTGTTTTATCTGGCGAGCATGCCGCCGCGATGGAAGATTGTGCTGCATCCGGCGGTCTGGGTTGGCGCCGCCGTTGCGCTCGCCGTGATCTCGCCGGTTATCGTCTGGAATGCCGAGCATCATTGGGTCTCGTTCGCGTTCCAGGGCGGCCGCGCGCTCGCCAATGGCTCATTCCCGAAAATCGGGCAATTCCTCACAAACATCGGTGGGCAGTTTCTCTGGATGGGACCATGGGTCTTCGTGCCCATGGCCGTCGCGGCGTATTACGCGTTGCGCCGTGGCCGAGCGGATGAGCGCGCCTGGTATTGTGTTTGCCTGGCGCTGCCGACGATTCTGCTGTTCACGCTGGTGCCGCTGTGGGGCGGTCGCGGCTTGCCGCACTGGCAGATGCCGGGCTGGCTGATGCTGTTTCCGGTGCTCGGCGAACATCTGGCGCGCGAAGCCCAGCTGCGTCCGCGGCCGCGCCGATGGGCGGTCGGATCGGCCGTCACTCTGGTCGCGGTCGCGTTCCTGATCGTCGGCCACGCCGCCACCGGGTACGGCCGCCTGCTCGCGCCGGCGGTTTTCGCCAAGGGCGATCCGACGCTCGAGGCCCTCGAATGGGCGCCGCTGCGCGACGAACTGCAGCGGCGCGGCCTGCTCGACAAGCCGAACTTGTTCATCATTTCCGACGGCCCGATCGACATCGCCAAGATCGATCAGGCGCTGCACGACGCACTGCCCATGCAGGTGTTCGGCGCTAGCCAGCAGTACGCTTTCCGTTACGATCCGAAATCGTTGCTCGGCCGCGATGCCTTGATCATGGGGCAGCGCAACCGCATGATCGGCATCCGCAGCGCGCTCACGCCGTATTTTGCTTCGATCGAGGAATTGCCGCCGTTCGCGTTCGGACGCTCCGGCATGAGGGAGATCGAGGTGCGAATTCTCTATGGCCACGTCCTGCGCAAGCCGCTGCCGTCGCCTTACGAGAAGGCGGCGAATTAGGCCGGCTCGCGGATATGCGTTTTCAAAACGGATGCGACCGCGGCGAACACCTGGTCGACGGTGATCGCCTGCATGCAGATATTGTCCGTGCAGGCGCTCTTGCGTGAATTATAGACGCTGACGCAAGGCGAGCAGGCGAGCCCGGCGTAAATGATGGTCGGCTTGCCGAGCGGCCGGTAGTGCGTCGGCGTTTCCGGGCCGAACAACACGATGGTCGGCAAGCCGCTGGCGGCGGCAAAGTGGGCCGGGCCGGAATCGTTGGATACGATCAAGGCGGCCAGCTCATAGAGCGCCGGCAGATCGGCGAGCTTGGTGCGGCCGGCGAACGCGATGCAGCGATCGCTGGCGCATTGCGCGGCCATTTCTTCCGCCTGCCCGCGCTCGTTTTCCGCGCCGGTAATCAGCACCAGCACGTCATCGTGCGCCGCCACGATGCGCCGAATCAATTCGGCGTAACGCTCGGGCATCCAGCGCCGCTGCTGCAGCATTTCGCTGGAATTGGGGTTGATCAGAACGAGCCGCAGCCGGGACGCGTCGCGTTGCGGCACCAGCGCGGCGATCCGCGCCGCCATCCGGTCGCGGGCGGCCGCGCTGCCGCGCCGAACCGGCAGTGCGATTTCGTCGTCGGCGATGATGGTCTTCGCGTAGGGAATCGTCGGCGCCTCGCTCAACAGCGCGTCGACCAGCGCAATGAAGTTCTTGGCGACGTGAATGTGCGAATTATGAATCACGCGGTGCGTCAGCATATCGCCCCGATACAGGCCTTCGCTGTGGAACCGGTAAAAACCAATTCGCCGGTCGGCGCCGGACAGCCCGGTGAGCAATCCGGAAAAGCGCGAGAACAATTCGAAGTCCACCACGGTGTCGATGCGGTTGCGCCGCGTCCAGATCAGGAAAGTCAGTGTATCGACGGCAAGCCGCCACAATGACTTCGTCCCGACGGTGAAGACATTGGCCGGCGCAATCGTACCGGTGATCGCCAGCGAACCGGCGTTTTTGGCGAAAATCGCAAAGTAGATTTCGGCCCCGGTGCGCTCGCGCGCCTTGCGCAGCGCCGGATCGGCCAGAATCGTACTGCCCATCTCGGACAGTTCGATGAACAGGATGCGCCGGATCGGCCGCGGCGGCCTGCGCCGCACGAGATCGCGCAGCTTGACGGCTAGCGTCGCCAAAAAGCACAGCGGCACGCCGGCCAGCCGATCGATGCGGCGCATGGCGTCGACGCTGATGCCGGTTCCGCTCATCGCTGCTGCCTCAATCGT
>JASHSE010000333.1 GCA_030036975.1 Xanthobacteraceae bacterium
CCGGCAAGCCATATTGCGCCGACAGATCTTCATTGAGTTCAGAGATCGGCCGAACGGACCATTGTCTCTTGGCCCCGGCACCGGCGCGGCCGGCGGCCCGCAGCAATGGAGCATCGCCGACGAACACACCATTGACGCCGCACGACACGGCGCCGCTGGCCGGCTCCGCGGCGAGCGAAAATGCACGCCGTCCCGACATCGCGAGCATGCGATCGGTCTCCGTTCGACGTGTTGATGTGATGAGCGGCGACCGAGCGACCGTTATTACATCGCTGCCGCTATGGCTCCGCTGGCACGGCACGCTGTTGGCGTTGACGACGCCAAAGACGCACGCCATGGTGCGCCACGTTCAGACAGGTGGAACCGGCGCGTGAAGGACTTCGTCAAAAAACTCGAATACCGCACCGTCAAGCCGGCGCTGCGCGCGCTGCAGCCGTGGCGTCACGTAACCTATGGCGACATCCGCGTGCACTATAAGCGCTACCTCGACGGCGGCGGCAGCGCGTTCGGCCAGGACTACATCCCGTTGCTGCACGATTGCGGCATGCCCAGGCAGGCGCGCGTGTTCGAATGGTGCGCCGGCCCGGCCTTCATCGGCTTTTCGCTGCTCGGCTTCGGCCTGTGCGACACGCTATGCCTCGCCGACATCAATCCCACCGCGGTGCGCGCCTGCCGACGCACCATCGCCGAGAACGGCCTCGCCGACCGCGTCGCGATCTACTGCTCCAATAATCTCGACGACATTCCGCCCGGCGAGCGCTGGGATCTCGTCGTCGGCAACCCGCCGCATTTCGACTGGTCACAGATCGGCGAAATCCGCATCGGCGACAGCGGCTGGCGCATCCACCGCCGCTTCTTCCAAACCGTCGGCCGCTTCCTGAAACCCGGCGGCGTCATCCTGATCCAGGAAAACAATCACGGCTCCACCGCGGAAACGTTCCGGCCAATCATCGAGGAAGCCGGCTTCGCCATCGTGCTCATACGCAACGCCGAGCCGCGGCTCACGCCGTACACGCGCTACTACTATCTCGGCATCATGCGGCAAGGCGAGAAGGCGCCGGAGTGGCTGATTACGTTTGGCAAACCCTGTGGTTAGCTCGTGAATTCCCGGAAGTGACTGATGAAAAGAAGCCACGACCAGAGAGCCACACTTCGCTCAAGTCGCGCGGCGGCTCGAATGCGATGAGGACAGTTGAAGCGAAGCTAGCGAAGATCGCCAAAGGCGAAACCGCCCGGTAGAAATACACCGGGCGGCTAGTATTATTAAGCGGCCATCTTCATTGGCACGTAGTGCTCTGGATCCTTGCCATCAATGTTGATCGGCTGCGGTGCTGCCGCGGCAACGCAACGCTCGCTAAGCCGCTCAATCGGCTCGTCGCGAACAGCAAGGGTCAGGCGCTGTTTTGCCAATAGGCGAATCAGTGCCTCCGCAGTTGGCGTAATAGGGCATTCGCTCTTTTCCCAACGGGCAACGCTTTGCGCTTCATGATGCACGACCTTAGCAAGCTCTGCTTGCGTCATGCCCATCTCAGTTCGCAGGAACCTAAGCTCCTTGCCGCTGATACCAGCCTCATGCGTGACAATTTCTTGCGCGATGGCGCGATGTAGGCCGCCGACGTTGGCAATGGTGACTATCTCCTCACCATCATCATCAACGCACGGTACTACCCCATACACCATGACGTTATCGAGGCCACATTCCCTGTAATGATAGGCGTCCATAGCGTCTTCCTTTTTACCTAACCACCGCGGATCATGGGCTCGTCCGCCCACATGATTGTGACTACCTTGATGCCCTTCCGTTTCCAGTCCGGAATTACGACAGCGCGCACCTCTCTGTTCTGCGAGTTCGGGGTCGTACATTGAATCTGGTACTTCCAATACGGCTTTCTCGTCGCTTCCTCCGCTGGCTCGTACACGAAGCCGTTCCGCAGAAGGTAATGCAGGTCGCCCATGATTAGGCTGCGGTCCGTCAGTTGGTCTATCGCGTGTATTCGCCACGACAGCATAAATCGCTCGTGACGAGCGATTGCACGGATGCGCTCTGTTGCGTGCGCGGGCTTCCATGGTTCAGGAACCTCGACCAAGGTCATCCCGTCTGCCTATCATGATGATAGGTAGTGTCAAGTTAATGGCGCCACAATCCGAATGTTCGTTGCTATGTGCGGTAAAAATGTCGCCTAGATATGCGGCTATTGCATAGCTCGCGGGGCCATACCGCGTCGAACCCGCAAGGGAGCCCACTGGGCCCACTAATTTATGAGAACATAACGGGAATTGTAGCGTCCTACTTTGCCGCCCCAGCCACCGCCTCGCTCAATCCCTCCCGTATCGCCTCCGCCATCTCCGCAAGCGACGCGCGCATGTAGGACCGCGCCGGCATGGTGACGGCCGGGATTTGCACGCGCGCGGCGAACACCTGCTTACCGACGACGACGAACGCGAGCGCCTTGGCTTTGTCCGGCACGATCTGGTGCGGCGGGATGGTGCCGCCGAACTCGTGGATCGCCGCGTATTTGACGTCGGTCGAGGCGATGCGCACGGCGATGCCTTGCGGCTCCTCCGCGATGCTGGCGACAATCGAGGCGGCGAGCGCGCCGCTTCGGGTCTGCAGCACTTCGCCTGCCAGCTTTTGCTGGATGCGCTGTTGCAATGCGGCCGCGAGTGTATTGCTCTTGGCCAAAAGCGCGTCGCGAATGCGACCGGGCATGGCGGCGAGTGCCGCCGAGCAGGAATCGTCGAGGCCGGGCTCCAGCATCACGGCACCGCAACGCGGCGATAAGGGTCGAGCGAGGCGCGGACGAAATCCGGCATGTCTTTCAGGCTGTACGAAGCCGTCATCTGGCCCTGCACGGTCTGCGCGCTCTGGCCGACGCGGGTGCGGTAGCGGTAGCGCTCCGCCACCCACTCGATGCAGGCGTTGTTGATCGACGCCGGAATGAAGCCGTAAGAGATCAGCACCGCGGCGCCGGCATCGGCCGCCGCAAAGGTGTAGATGCCGGCCGATACATTATATTGGCCAGCGTCTGGGCTGCCAGTAACCGCGACGAGCGCCGCGCCGTTGGCATACGCGACGCCGGCGTCGGTCGCCCATGGGCCGAACGGCGCCGCGGCAGTCACCGTGTAGGGGCCGGGCGCGGCGGGCACGCTCGCGGCTTCGCTCTGCACCGCATAGCCGGCGCTGTAGCTCACCACCACGTTCTGCCGGCCCTTGCGAAACGCCATGTCGAACAGATCGAGCGCCTGCGGCCGGCCGGGCGGCAGGCCGTCCCACGGCTCGAGCAAATAACCGCGCCCGTGCGGCGCGCCGGCGCCCGGCAACGGCGCCGCCGGCACCGCGACATTGTCGACAACAAGCGCGTCGAGCTGCAGCACCGGATAGTGCTGCAGAAACAGGCGCGGCTTGCCGTTGCCGTCGAGCTGCTCGGTGAAGGCGCGCGGGATGAGCGACGGCCGACCCAGATAAGCACTGATGGCGCCGCTGACGTCGGTGATCAGGCGCGCGATCAGCGCATCGTCGGTCGAGCCGATGCCGCTCGATCCGGACAGCCAGGTTTTGACGTCCGCGAGCGCGGCGAGGTCGGAAGCGGCCATGATGACAAACCTCTGCTTACGGTTTCTTCGCAACCGGCTTGGTGCGCCACGCCGGCAGGCTGAGCTTCGGCAAGGACGCAGGGTCGCGCAGCGCGGGA
>JASHSE010000334.1 GCA_030036975.1 Xanthobacteraceae bacterium
CCTTGGTGCAAAACTTGGTGCGGTTGCCGTCATGGCCGCGATAGGCGTTGCGTACCCGGCATTCGCGGCTCATTACGGCCCGGCCTATACCGCCCCATCCCAGACGGGTGGCGGCAGCGCCGGCTACAACAACCGGATCGCCAACGACTATCGCTTGCATCCGCACCACGCTACGACACAAAGGTACTACAATTACGAAGCGCCACAGAGCACGGATCCGGCGCCGAACTTGCCGGGATCCAACTGCCCGCCGGAGTGCTGGCGATTGCATCATCATAGGTAGCGGCGAAGGGCGCTCTTTAAAGATGATCCGGCCGTGCTCCTTGCGTCCGACCTCGGTCCGGCCACCGGTGCGGTAGCAACGCTCGGCGCGCGTTCCCCGGCCTCACCCGGCGACCGCAGCCTTCGCGGCGACGACAAAAACCCGTTGCAGCACGTCACGCTCGATCGGTTTCTGCAGAATGGGAACATTGCGAAAGCGTGGGTCGACGCTCTCGGCGTCATAGCCGGTGACGAAGACGAACGGCACCCCGTGCGCCGCCAGCATGTCGGCGATCGGATAGACCGCGCCGTCGCCGAGATTGATGTCGAGCACTGCCGCTTCGAAATTGCCGTCCTTGGCGCGCACCGCCGCCTCGGTTGCGGTGGCGATCGGGCCGACCACCTGATAGCCGAAATCGCCGAGGCATTCCTGGATCATCATGGCGACGAGCGCCTCATCCTCGACCAGGAGCACGCGCGGCCGGCCGCTGACCTTCAGGCCGGCACCGCTGCCCTTGAGGCTCGCCAGCTGCGGCGACGCAGCGGTTTCGCGCGCCTTCATCGCCTCACGGCGCGGGATCGAGAAGCGGCAGCACAGCCCGTTCGGTTCCCACTGGAACGTCGCCTCGCCATTGAGCTGCTGCTCGACGCTGGCGCGGATGACGCGCAGACCGAAGCTGCGCGACGTCGGCGGCGTAATCGGGGGGCCGCCGCTCTCGGTCCATTGCAGCACCAGCGCGTCCGAACGCAATTGCCAGGTGAGGCTGAGCTTGCCGTTGATCGACGACAGCGCGCCGTGCTTGGCGGCATTGGTGGCAAGCTCATGCAGCGCCAGCGCCAAGCCTTGGGCGGTCGAGGGCTGCAGCGAAATGTCAGGACCGTTCAGACTGACCTTGTCGCCGGTGCGATAGGGCGCGAGTTCCTCGCCGACCAGCGTGGCAAGGTCGGCGCCGTGCCAGCGCGAATCCGAGAGCAGCGTGTGGGCGCGCGCCAGCGCCTTGATGCGGCCCTCGATGGCGGCGACGTAGTCGTCGACGCTTCTCGCCCGCGTCAGCCGAATGATCGATTGGATGACGGCGAGCGCATTGCGCGCCCGATGGTCGACTTCGCGCGCCAACAGCGTCTGGCGCTCCTCGGCTTCCTTGCGGTCGGTGATGTCGATGGTGACGCCGCTGACGCGCGCCACCTTGCCGTTGGCGTCGACGCTGGCGGCGGCGGTGCCGGTGCACCAGCGCGTCTCGCCGTTCGGCCGCACCACGCGGAACTCGGTCTGCTGCGTGCGCGCGGTCTTCGACATGCGCTCGACCGTCTGTTGCAGCGTTTCCCAGTCCTCCGGGTGCACCAGGCCGCGCATATTTTCGACGGTGGGCGCGAAGCGGCGCGGGTCGAGGCCGAAGATACGATACTGGCCCTCGTCCCAATTCAGCTGCTGACCGCCGACCTCCCATTCCCAGGAGCCCATCTGGCCTGCGGCCAGCGCCAGGCTGCGGCCCTGCTCGCTCTGCAACAGCCTGGCATTCGAGGCTGCGAGTTCCGCGGTGCGCTCGGCAATGTGGCGCTCCAGTTCGAAGTTCATTTTTTCGAGCTGGCGCGTCTTGCGGAACAGATCGGCGAAGACCCGCACCTTGGCGCGCAACAGATCGGGCACGACCGGCACCGGAACATAATCCACTGCGCCCAGCTCGTAGCCGCGCAGCCGATCGACGTCCTCTACCTGGATCGCGGAAATGAAGATGATCGCCGTCTTCGCAAAGCGCGGGTGCTCGCGGATCATCTCGGCGAGCTGGAAGCCGTCGAGCTCCGGCATGCAGACGTCGATGAGAACCACGGCGACGTCGTTCTTGAGCAGAAACGTCAACGCTTCGCGCGCCGACGACGCCTTCACCAGGTTCTCGTTGAGATCGTCGAGGATGACTTCGTAGGCGAGCAGCTTTTCCGGCTGATCGTCGACCAAAAGGACATTGACTTTGTCGACCATGGCGATGGCCCTAGCGATGCAACCACATTCGCAGCGCGGACAACAGCTGCTCGGTATTCACCGGCTTGGCAAGATAATCCGAAGCGCCGGCCTCCAAACATTTCTCGCGGTCGCCTTTCATCGCCTTGGCGGTCAGCGCGATGATCGGCAGGCGGCGGTGTTCCCGGTTCTGCCGGATGCTCTCGATGGTTCGATAACCGTCCATTTCGGGCATCATGATGTCCATCAGCACGATGGCCAGCGACGGCGTCTCCTCGATCAGCGTGATCGCCTCGCGGCCGGTGGTCGCCGTGAGCACGTTCATGCTGCGGCGTTCCAGCGCGCTGGCCAGTGCGAAGATGTTGCGCGGGTCGTCGTCCACCAAGAGCACGGTGCGGCCAACCAAATCCTCATCGGAGGAATTGAGCTGCTCCAGCATGTGCTGCTTCTCGGCCGGCAGATCGGTGATGACGCGGTGCAGGAACAGCGCCGTCTCGTTGAGCAGCCGCTCCGGTGATTCCACGCCCTTGACCACGATGCTGCGCGCCATGGTGTGCAGCTGCGCGTCCTCCTCGGCCGACAGTTCGCGGCCGGTGAACACCACGACCGGAACATCGGCGAGCGCGCGGTCGGCGCGCATGCGCTCGAGCACCTCGAAGCCCGACATGTCGGGCAGCTTGAGGTCGAGCACCACGCAATCGCACGGCTGATCCTTGAGGATGGTCAGCGCTTTCTCTCCGGTTTCGGCGCCGACGATCTCGATGTCGTCGGCGCCGAGCAGCTGCTGGATGCTCATCTGCTCAGCGCGATTATCCTCGATCACCAGAAGCCGCTTGCGCCGCGGCTGGGCGAACTCCTTGATGCGCGAAAGCGCCTCGGCGATGCCCTCGCGCGTCGTCGGCTTGGTCACGAACGAGAAGGCGCCGCGGGCGAGGCCGTGCTGACGGTCCTCGTCGAGGGTGACCATTTGCACCGGAATGTGCCGCGTCAGCGGGTTCTGCTTGAGCTGGCTGAGCACGTTCCAGCCCAGCATGTCGGGCAGGAACACGTCGAGCGACATTGCGGCCGGCTGATATTGCTTGGCGAGGTTGATGGCATCGTCGCCGCGCATCGCGAGCAGCGTCTTGAAACCCTTGTCGCGCGCGAGATCGAGCAGGATGCGGGCGTAATGCGGATCGTCCTCGACGATCAGCAGGATCGGATCGCCGGGCTGGATATTGCCGCGGTCGTCCGGGATCGGCTCGACCGTGCGCTCCGGCGCAATATGCAAGCCGGCAAACTGGGCGGCCGGCACCACGCTGGCGGCGGCCGCCTGGATCGCCGCGCTCGGGCCGACATACTTGATCGGCAGGTAGAGCGTGAAGGTCGAACCGGAACCGGGCGCGCTGCGCAGATGGATTTCGCCGCCGAGCAGGTTGGCCAGTTCGCGGCTGATGGCGAGCCCCAGGCCGGTGCCGCCGTATTTGCGGCTGGTCGAGGCGTCGGCCTGCTGGAACGCCTCGAAGATGATCTTCTGCTTCTCCAGCGGAATGCCGATGCCGGTGTCGGTGACCTCGAATGCGGTCACCCCGGGCGCCTGGCTGAGCACTGGATGATCGCCGCTCCAGCCGCCCACCGCGGCGCTGACGTTGAGCCGCACGCCGCCCTGCGCGGTGAACTTGAATGCGTTCGACAGCAGGTTTTTCAGGACCTGCTGCAGGCGCTTGGAGTCGGTGAAGATGTTGCGTCCGAGGTTGGGATCGAGGTGAACCTCGAACGACAGCTGGCGCGTCTCCGCCTCGTGGCGGAACGGCCGCGCCACCATGTCGACCAGATTGGCAAAGAACACGTCCTCGGCGTCGACCGTGACCGTGCCGGATTCGATCTTCGACAGGTCGAGAATGTCGCTGATCAGGTTGAGCAGGTCAGTGCCGGCGCCGTGGATGGTCTTGGCGAATTCGACCTGCTTGTCGGTGAGGTTGCCTTCCGGATTGTCGGACAGCTGCTGGCCGAGGATGAGGATCGAGTTGAGCGGCGTGCGCAGCTCGTGCGACATGTTGGCCAAAAATTCCGACTTGTATTTCGAGGTCAGCGCCAGCTCGGTGGCCTTCTCCTCCAGAGCGCGGCGCGCCTGCTCGATTTCCTGGTTCTTGCGCTCGACTTCGACGTTGCGCTCGGCCAGCTGCTGCGCCTTCTGCTCGAGCTGCTCGTTGGTCTGCTGCAGCTCCTTCTGCTGCGCCTGCAATTCGCCGGCGAGCTGCTGCGATTGCTTGAGCAGCCCCTCGGTCTGCATGGTCGCTTCGATCGAGTTGAGCACGATGCCGATCGAGGTGGTGAGCTGCTCGAGGAA
>JASHSE010000335.1 GCA_030036975.1 Xanthobacteraceae bacterium
CTCGCCGCCGGACAGCGTGCCGGCAGGCTGTCGGCGCCGCTCGGCCAGCCGCGGAAACAGCGCATAGACGCGATCGAACAGCGCGGGAAGGCGCGAGCGGTCGGCGAGCGCGGTGGCGCCGAGCCGCAGGTTCTGCTCCACGGTCTGGCCGACGAACAGGCGCCAGCCCTCCGGCGACAGCGCCAAGCCTTTGCTGATGATCGCATAAGCCGGCTGCCCCGAGATCGTTTCGCCGCGCCATTCGACGCGGCCGCGGCTCGGCGCGATCAGTCCGGCAATCGCCGAAAGCGTCGTGGTCTTGCCGGCGCCATTCGAGCCGAGCAGCGCGACGACCTGACCGGCTTCGACCTGCAATGAAATATCGGCGACGCCGACCAGGTCGCCGTAGCGCACTTCCAGATGCTCGACTTTCAGCTCGGGCATTTTAGCCGACGCGCTGCTTGGCCAAAGTCGATGTCCGCTCATTCCCGCGCAAGCGGGAATCCAGCAACTGGATCCGCGCTTTCGCGGCGACGAGCGGACCATGACTCCGATTTATTCTCGCGGCGGAATGATTCATTCGCGCGGCCGCCTGGCGCCCCGCCCCAGATAAGCCTCGATCACCGCCTCGTCGCGCACCACCTGTTCGGGCGTGCCGCTGGCGATGACGCGGCCCTGATTGAATACCAGCACGCGCCGGGTCAGCGTCATGATCACTTCCATGATATGTTCGACGATCACGATCGTGACGCCCATCCGGTGAATGCGCCGCACCAGCGCGATCGCTTCCGGCAATTCGCCCGGCGTCAGGCCGGCGAGCGATTCGTCGAGCAAGAGAAGGCGCGGCCCGCTCGCCAGCACGCGGGCGATCTCCAAACGTTTGCGGCTCGGCGTGCCAAGCGAGCGTGCCGGCTGATCGGCGCGCAACCCCGTCAGTTCGACGATGCGACGGGCATGCTCGCGCGCGTCGTTGCGATGGGGACGGCGCAAAAACGCGCCGACCATGACGTTGGCAAGCACGCTCATATCGTCGAACGTGGTGGGCACCTGAAACGTCCTGCCGATGCCGGCGCGGGCATGGGCTTCCGGCGGGGCGCGCGTCACGTCCACGCCGTCGAACAGGATGCGGCCCGTGGTTGGCAGCGTGTCGCCGGCCAGGCAGTTGAAGAACGTCGACTTGCCGGCGCCGTTCGGGCCGATCAGGCCGACGATCTCGCCCTGCTCGACCGCGATGTCGGCGCCGGCCACGGCGCGGAAATCGCCGAACGCCTTGGAGACATTGCGGGCTTCAAGCAGCATGGGCGCGCCGCCTTAACAGCGGCGCGAGGCGCCGCCACAGATCGAACAGGCCGCCCGGCTCGAACCGCGCGATCAGCACGATGATGCCGCCGTAGATGACGAACGTCGCACCCGAACCGCCGCCGCCGAACCAGGTGTTGGCCGCGGTTTGCAGCGGCACCAGGATCAGCGCGCCAATGAGCGGACCGAACAGCGTGCCGGCGCCGCCGAGCGCCGCGAAGATCACCATCTGCACCGAGACCAGAATACCGAAGCCGGAATCCGGATCGATGAACCCGGTCTTCACCCCATAGAGCGAACCGGCCATGGCGGCGAACGCCGCCGACAGCGCCAGCGCCTGCAGCTTGGTGCGCCGCACCGGCACGCCGAGGCTGCGCGCCGCGCGCTCGCTCGATTTGATGGCGCGCAGGTAATAGCCGAAGCGCCGCTGCTCCAGCACGAAGGTGACGGCGAGCACCAAGGCCAGCACGGCGAGGAAGATGTAGTAGTACGGCAGATCGCCGCGGAACGTCAGGTCCCACCAGCCGCGCGCCAGCGCCGGCCCCTGCAGACCGATAGCGCCGCCGACCAAGGCCCATGTGCCGACGAAGATACGAATGAGCTCGGCCACCGCAATGGTGGCCATGCTGAAATAATGGCCGCTGAGCCGGAAGGTCGGCAGCCCGATGATGATCGCCAAGCCGATACTGAGCAGAATCCCTACCGGAATGCCGGCGAGCGGCGGCCAGCCCCACAATGTATAGAGCAACAGCGGCGTGTAGGCGCCGAGCCCGAAGAACATGCTGTGGCCTACCGACACCTGACCCGCATAGCCGCCGACGATATTCCAGGCTGACGCCGAGATTGCCGCGAGCAGGAATGTGACGCCGATGTCGCGGTAAAACGCGTCGGAGAAGACGAGCGGATAGAGCACGAGCGCGATGGCGAGCAAACAAATGCTGACGCGTTGGCCGCTCGCGGGCTGGGCCAGCAGCTTTCTCACGCCTTCCCCATCAGCCCTTGCGGCCGCAGCCAAAGCAGCGCAACGAACAAACCATAGACCACGATGTCCTTGTAGATGGCGCCGAGCCAGTAGGCCGACACCGCCTCGATCAGCCCAATGATCAGGCCGGCATAGAGCGAGCCGAGCACGCTGCCGAAGCCGCCGAGCGCCACGGTCACGAACGCGAGCAGGCCGAACGTCTCGCCGACCGACGGCGACCACGGATAGGCGGCCGCCAGCAGCGCGCCGGCGATGCCGGCGGCGCCGGCCGACAAGCCCCAGGTCAGCGCCTGCATGCGGTCGGGCCGAATGCCCATCAGCATCGCCGCGGTGCGGTCCTCGGCCACCGCCAGCAGGCGGCTGCCGAACGCGGAGCGGGTGAGCAGCAGATGCAGCGCGATCGTCAACGTGACGGCGACGAGCCCGGCGACGACTTGCGCCACGGGCAGATAAATGCCGCCGATCGCGACCGTGCCGGCGAGCGAGGTCTGGGGCAGCGTCTTGAAATTGGCGGAAAAGATCCAGAACGCCGTATAGCGCAGCAGCAAAGCAAGACCGAAACTCGACAGAATCTGCGCCAGCATCGGCCCGCGCACGACATGGCGGATGAGCAGCGCATAAACCGCGACGCCGAGCGCGAACAGCGCAATCGCGGCGGCCAAGCCGAACACCGCCGGCCCGCCGCCGAGCCAGACCACGACCAGCCACGCCACGTACATGCCGAGCATGACGAATTCGCCGTGGGCGAAATTGATGAAGTTCATCATGCCCCAGATCAGCGTCAGGCCGGAGGAGAACAGCGCATAGACGGCGCCAAGCAGCAGCCCTCCGACGATGACTTGAACGAGCACCATGGCCGCACTCTATGGCCTCGCGGATCGGCTCCGCGAGAGAACTGCAGTCTGACATTCGTTGCAAATTGTCGCCAGTGCGCCGCCCGCGTCATCCCGATGTAAAAGTGTCACGCTGCCGCGGCGATGGGCCGTTCAAGCTCCTCGGCGACGCGGGCGATGACGCCGTCCCAATCGCCGGACACGGTTTGGCGGAACAGCCGCGCCGCCGGGTACCACGGGCTCGTCGCGCCGTTGAGTGTCCAGCGCCAATCGGGCGCGAACGGAATCAGCGCCCAGAGCGGCCGGCCCATGGCGCCGGCAAGATGCGCCACCGCAGTGTCGGCCGCGATCACCAAGTCGCACAATGCGAGAACGGCCGCGGTGTCGGTGAAATTTTCCAGGTCACCGCCCAAATGGGTGACGCGCGGTTCGGCAGCGAGCCGCTCGGCATCGTCGCTGCGCACGTCGCGCTGAACGCTGAGAAAACATGCCGGCAGCGCCAGCAATGGCGCCAGGCGCGCAAACGGGATCGAGCGATTACGGTCGTTGTAATGGCTGGCATTGCCGGACCAGGCGAGCGCGATGCGCGGCCGCTTGAGCGCGCCGATGCGCGCCGACCATTTGGCCAAGCCGGCATCGTCGGCGGAGAGATAGGGGATCGGCGCCGGCACACCCGCAAAATCCGTGCCCATCGCCAGCGCTAGACTGCCGAACGGACAGTGCAGATCGAACGGCGGCGGCGCGGCGCCGCGGGCGACCACACTGGCTCCGCCATCGAGCCGCGCCAACAGCGCGGTCAATTCGCTCGGCACTTCGAGTACGATTTTTTGCGGACCGCTTGCGGCAAGAAGCGGCACGTAGCGGGCGAATTGAATCGTGTCGCCAAAGCCCTGCTCGGCGTGCAGCAGCACGGTCTTGCCGGCGAGCGGATATTCGCCGAGCCAAAGCGGCTGCCTGCGGCTTTGCAGCGCCGGCATGCCGGTGCGGCACCAGCGCGCCTCGTATTTGGCAAAGCCGCGCCGGTAATCGCCGCGCGCGAGCAGTGCCAGTGCTTCGCTGAATTCCACGTCCGGATCGTTCTTGCGCAGCGCGCCGGCCTTGCCGTAGCTCGCCAGCGCCTCGTCGATGCGCTTGAGCGCCGCCAGCGCCCGGCCGCGATGCAGCCAGGCTCCGGCATGCTGCGGAGCAGCGGCGAGCGCGCGGTCGTGCGCTTGCACCGCCTCGCCATAGCGGCCGAGACCCTGCAGCGCCAGCGCGCGATTGTAATGTACCATCGGATGGCCGGGCGTGAGCGCCAGCGCGGCGTCGAACTCCGTCACGGCTTCGTCGAGCCGCCCGAGCGCCGCGCAGGCAATGCCGCAATTGAGCCGCGCCTCGCCGTGCCGCGGCGCGCGCGCCAAAACTTCGCGAAATTCGGCGAGCGCATCTTTGCTGCGGCCGAGGCTCAACAGCGTGTTGGCATGCTGATGCAGGACGTTGACGTCGTCGGGCGCGAGCGAGCGCGCCTTATCGAGGCTTTGCAGCGCTTCGTCGCTGCGCTTGAGCGCGTGCAGCGCCTGGCCGAGATTGGCCCACGCGCCGGCGACGTTCGGATTGACCTTGACCGCGGCGGCAAACAGCCGCTGTGCTTGGCCTATATGACCTTGCTGCGCCTGGACGCTGCCCAACAGATTGAGCGCGTCGAAATGATCGGGCGCCGCCTTGAGGACGCGTGCGTAAATCCTTTCGGCTTCGCGCAGCCGGCCTTGCCGCTGCAGCGCCAGCGCCTCATTGAACGATTGCGCCAGATTGAACGGAGCACTCACAGCTGGTTGATCCGGGCGATGCGGCGCGTCACTTCCGGCGGCGTCTCGCGATCGGCCTGCGCTTTGAGCGCCAATGCGGCGCGCGCCGCCGGACGCTCCAGGCAGCGATCGAGCCAGGCTTTGAGATGCGGCACCCCGGCGAGATCCATGTCGGCGGCGCGGCTGATCACCGCGGCGACGTTGAGATCGGCGACGGTAAAATCGCCGCCGAGCAGATACGGCTGCATCGCTACGGCCGCATCGAGCACCCTGAACGGCGCGGCGAGAACGGCGAGCGCCGCGTC
>JASHSE010000336.1 GCA_030036975.1 Xanthobacteraceae bacterium
CGTGGTCGCCTCGATTGCCTACATGGACCCCGGCAACTTTGCCACCAACATCCAGGCCGGCGCCAAATACGGCTACGGTTTGCTCTGGGTCGTACTGCTGGCCAACCTGATCGCGATGCTGTTCCAGGCGCTGTCCGCCAAGCTCGGTATCGTCACCGGCCGCAACCTCGCGCAGATGTGCCGCGACCAGTTTCCGCGGCCGGTGGTCTTCGCCATGTGGGTGGTCAGCGAGATCGCCGCGATGGCCACGGACTTGGCCGAGTTTCTGGGCGGTGCCATCGGGTTGGCGCTGTTGTTCCAGATGCCGCTGTTCGCCGGGATGGCAGCGACCGCGATCGTCACCTATGCGCTGTTGCTGTTCGACCGCTACGGCTTCCGGCCGCTCGAACTGATCATCGGCGGCTTGGTCGGCCTGATCGCGCTTTGTTATCTGGTCGAAATGTTCGTTGCGCCGGTGGATTGGCGCGCCGCCGGCCTGCATACGATCGTGCCGCAGCTTGCCGACGGGCAGGCACTGCTGCTTGCGGTCGGCATCATCGGCGCCACGGTGATGCCGCATGCGGTCTATCTGCATTCCGGGCTGACGCAGGCGCGCCTGCCGGTGTACAATGATACCGAGCGGCGTCGCGTGCTGCGCTACTCCAACCGGGAAGTGATCATCGCGCTGGTCGCCGCCGGCCTAGTCAACATGGCCATGGTGATGATGGCGGCGGCGGCGTTTCACGCCGGCCATCCGGACGTGGCGGAGATCGAGACGGCCTATCACACGCTCACGCCGCTGCTCGGCATCGGCGCCGCCGGCGTATTCCTGGTGTCGCTGATCGCCTCGGGCGTGTCGAGCTCCACGGTCGGCACCATGGCCGGACAGATGATCATGCAGAGCTTCGTCGGCTTTCGTATTCCGATCTGGCTGCGCCGCGCCGTGACCATGGTGCCGGCCGTCGCGGTGGTGGCCGCGGGCGTCAATGCCACCAAGGCGCTGGTGCTCAGTCAGGTCGTGCTGTCGATTGCGCTGCCGCTGCCGATGATTTCGCTGCTGATCTTCACAAGGCGGTCCGACATCATGGGCGCGTTTGCCAATGGTCGACTGACGCAGCTCGCCGCCGCAATCGGCGCCGCGGTCGTGCTGCTGCTCAACTCATTTCTGATTCTGGTGGCTTGCGGCGTGCCGCTCCCAGGCTTCGCCGCGGCGGGTTAGCCGTTACGCCGTTGCCGTCAGCGGCTTTGCTATATTCTCGAGGAAGCCGCATTGAACCCGTGCAGCAACACGGCGAAAATGCTTGAGTCTGGCCCGCATGCGCGGACCAGCCGTCACTTTGAAAAACGGCCGCGCGTCGAAAATAAACGGCGGCCGTCGGTCGATCAGGTGGTCTTCAGATTCTCGGCGGCTGATTTGCCGGTCTTGCGGTCGGTCACGATCTCGAAGGACACGCGCTGACCTTCCCTCAACTCGCGCAACCCGGCGCGCTCGACGGCGCTGATATGGACAAACACGTCCTTGCCGCCGCCCTCGGGCTGGATAAATCCGTAACCCTTCTGTGTGTTGAACCACTTAACGGTTCCGTTGCTCACGAGACACCTCTCCTATAGGCACGTCGATGTGAGCCGTGCGCGAACGCCCGGCTCGGTTAACTCGAGATTTTGGTGAAGGATCGTCGGTCAGCCGTGTTGTCGTCGCTGAATGGGCAAATCTTTCGGCCCGAAAGCTCGATCCGCCCTATGTAGCGGTAACCGCAAGGCGGCGCAAGCCGGTGCGCGGCGAATGGCTGGTACGGGCATCGAAGGCTTAAAAAAGTGCAGTCAGCGCAGTGAAAATTGCGCTGATCTGATTTGCTGCGCAAGGGTTTTCTACGTTGCCGCCCGGCGAAGACGTCACATTTCCGACACTGCGGATATGAGTTTTAGAGCGCAGCTGAAGCCGGCGTCGGATCAGGCAGGCGGTCCCAGCCGGGATCGGGCGCAAAACGCGGCCCATATTGCGCGGCGAGCCGTTCGAGCGTGGCGCGTATGTCGGCGACGCCACGCCTGCGCGCGTAGTGCAGCGGCCCACCCCGGAACGGCGCGAATCCGGTGGCAAAAATCATGGCGCCGTCGAGCACAGCCTCGTCGGCGACGACGCCTTCCCGCAGGCAGGTGACGCAGGCATCGAGCATCGGCAGGATCAGGCGGTCGGCGGTATCAGCGGGCGGCACGACATCTTCACGGGATTTGACGGCGCGGCCGTCCTTCCAATCGTAAAGGCCCTTGCCGCTCTTCTTGCCGAGTTCGCCTTTGGCGACCTTGTCCCGCAGCCATTGCGGCGCCTCGGGCATGTCGCGGTGCAGGCTGCCGCGCAGCGTGTCGGCGACGTGCAGGCAGACGTCGAGCCCGACTTCGTCGGCCAGTTCGATCGGTCCCATCGGCATGCCGAAATCTTTTGCCGCCTTGTCGATGGCTTCCTTGTTCACGCCGGCATCGAGCATGACCAAAGCTTCGAGCAGATACGGCGTCAGCGCGCGATTGACCAAGAAGCCCGGCGCACTCTTCACCGCTGCGGGCAGCCGGTCGATGCGGCCGAGGAAGGCGCACGCCTCGGCCAGTACATCCGGCGCGGCCAGATCCTGGCCAACCACCTCGACGAGCTGCATGCGCGATACCGGATTGAAAAAATGAATGCCGACGAAGCGCTGCGGCTGGGCCAGGTTTTCACGGAGCGCTTCGAGCGGAATGCTCGACGTATTGCTCGCAAGGATCGCGCCGGGTTTCATGCGCGGCTCGACGGCGGCAAAAATCTTGCGCTTGAGGTCGAGATTTTCCGGCACGGCCTCGATGACGAGGTCGGCGTTGTCCGCACCGTCGCCCCGCAAGTCCGGGATCAGGCGGTCGAGCGCATCGCGTACGCGCAGCCTGTTGTCGCGGCCGATTTTGCCGTAAAGCTCGGCGGCGCGCTTGACGGCGCCGCCGATCGCGTTGCGATTGGTGTCGGCGAGCGTAACGAGCAGGCCTTGCCAGGCGCACCACGCGGCGATGTCGCCGCCCATGGTACCGGCGCCGATGACGTGCACCTGCCGGCCCGGCCACTCGCCGCCGGCGAGCTTTTTCAAATTCTCGCGCAGAAAAAACACCCGCACCAGATTTTGTGCGGTGTCGCCGACCAAAAGCTTGGCGAACGAGGCGATCTCCGCCTGCCGCATGGCCTCGGCGTCGCCGCCGTGCTCGACCCAAAGGTCAATCAGCGCGTAGGGCGCCGGATAATGCGCGCGCGGCGCGCGCTTGGCGGCTTCGCTTGCCATGCGTCGCGCCAGGATCCGGCGCGCCGGCCCGCTGTTGAGGAGCATGCCGGTGACATCCCGCTTGCGGCGGCGCAAATCGCCGTTGACGGCGGCCTGGACTGCGCTGCGTACATGACGCTCATGTGTCACCGCATCGATCAGGCGCAGCCGGCGCGCGCGGCGGGCGCGCTCGGTGCGGCCGGTCAGCATCATCGTCATCGCGGCCAAGGGATTGATCAGGCGCGGCAGCCGCACCGTGCCGCCGAGCCCGGGATGCAGCCCGAGCAGCACTTCGGGAAAGCCGAAGCTCGCATCATCGACGGCGATGCGGCAGTCGCAGGCGAGCGCCAGTTCCAAGCCGCCGCCGAGGCAATAGCCGTGGATGACCGCGATCGTTACCGCCGGTAGGCGGTCGAGCCGGTCGAGCACCGCGTGGCCGCGCGACAGCAGCATTTCCAGCTCGGCAACGTCGGTAACGCCACGGAATTGCGCGATGTCGGCGCCGGCAATGAATCCGCCGGGTTTGGCCGAGCGAATGACGACGCCGCGCGGGCCATCGCGTTCGAGCCGGCCGAGAATGTCATTGAGTTCGGCCAGTACCGGTTCCGACAACGTGTTGGCGCTGGAGTCTTTCCTGTCGAACAAGAGCCACACGATGCCGTCTTCGTCGGTGCGCATGCGCCAATGCGCCCATGATCCGGATTCCTGCTGGGCGTCGTCGCGCGCGAATGGGCCAAGCTCGAGGTTGCGCTTCCCGAGGATGGCGAGGGCTGGTTTGCGGGCGGGCGTGCTGGTCATGGTTGCGCCGTCACACCGCTTCGATCAACATCGCGCCGCCCTGGCCGCCGCCGATGCATTCGGTGGCGATGCCGCGCTTTTTGCCAAGCCGCTTCAAGGCGTTGACCAGATGCAACACGATGCGGTTGCCGCTGGCGCCAACCGGATGACCGACGCCGATGGCGCCGCCGTCGACATTGAGCCGCTCGCGCGGGATGCGGCCCGCTGCGCCGGGAAGGCCGAGCGCGTCGCGGCAGAATTCGTCATCCTGCCAGGCCGCAAGGCAACCCAACACTTGCGCCGCGAAGGCTTCGTTCAGCTCCCATAGCTCGACGTCGTCGAGCGAAAGCTGGTGGCGGCGCAACAGCGGGGTCGAGCAATAGACCGGGCCGAGTCCCATGACGGAGGGATCGAGCGCCGCCCATTCGCTGTCGACGATCACCGCCTTGGGCGTGAGCTTATGCTGCGCGACGGCGTCTTCGGAAGCGAGAATGACCCACGAGGCGCCGTCGGTGATCTGCGAGCTGTTGCCTGCCGTCACTTTGCCCCACGGCCGTTCGAACGCCGGCTTGAGCTTGGCGAGCGATTCGGCGGTGCTGTCGGGCCGCACGCCGTCGTCGTGGTCGTACACGGTGCCATCGCGCGCGAAAGCCGGTTCGATCTCGTCGGCAAAAAAGCCGTCGTGTTGCGCCGCCGCTAATCGCCGCTGACTTTCGGCAGCGTATTCGTCGGCATCGCGGCGCGTGAGGTGAAACAGATGGCCGACGAGTTCCGCGGTCTGTCCCATGTTGAGATCGGTGATCGGATCGGTAAGGCCGCGTTCGAGCCCGATCACCGGCTTGAAAAATGCCGGGCGGAAGCCGAGCAGCGCCGACAGCCTGGCGCCGAGCGTGCGCGCGCCGAACAGCCGCGCGTACCAATTGACTGCGCCGCGGCTGAACACCAGCGGCGCATGGCTCAACGCTTCGGCGCCGCCGGCGAGAATAAGGTCGGCCGCGCCATCGCGAATAGTGCGGTAGCCGGTGTCGATCGACTGCATGCCGGAGCCGCAATTGATCTGCACGGTGAACGCCGTCATGGCCTCGCCCATGCCGAGCCGCAGTGCGGCAACCCGCGCCGGGTTCATTTCATCGGCGATGACGTTGACGCAGCCGAGGATCACGAGATCGAAGGCGTCGGGGGCAAACGGCTGGCGCATAAGAAGCGGCCGCCCGCATTGCACGGCGAGATCGACCGGGGTGAACGGGCCGGGCCGGCCGCGCGCCTTGATGAACGGCGTGCGGCTGCCGTCGACGATGTAAACCCGCCGCCTTACTCCGCCGCGGCCGGCGGGAAGCGGAGCGGAAATTCGTCCGACGTCGCTTTGGATGGCGTTGCTTGGAATGTCGCTGATGACTCGTCTCCTTGATGAAAGGCGTCGTGGCCGGTCAATTCCTCCGGCGCAAAATCGTCGACGGCGATAGCCGCCGCCACCGCGTCGGCCGCTTCTTTCAGCTGCGCGGCCTCGTCTGCGGTGATGGTCCGCTGTTTGAGCGCCTGATCGATGTCGCGGACGCGCGCCGCGTGCATGCGGTCGCGGATCGGCTGCACCCGGGCGACCATGGCGAACGCGCGCTCGAGCAGCGCCAGGCCGTTGTGTTTCTCGCTCTCCGGAGGATGGAATAGATCCGCGACGAGGCGGTCGCGCGCAGCGCTCGGCGCGGTAACGATGGCGGCGCAGCGCGCGGTCACGCGGTCGGAAGGTCCCCGG
>JASHSE010000337.1 GCA_030036975.1 Xanthobacteraceae bacterium
CCGCACCGCCTGCGAGGCCAACGCCAAGGCCTCGCCGAACGTGACCGTCATGCCGGTGCTCCGCCTCGAGCCGAAATTCGAGCTGCGCACGCGCGCCTGGGTCAGCAAGCTCAACTACGACAAGGCGGCGAACAAGGTCGTCAGCGTAACCTACACCGACCTGCGCAACGGCGAGGAATACGAGCAGCCGGCCGGCATCGTCGTGCTCGCGTCCTACGTCTTCGGCAACGTGCAGCACCTGCTTCTGGCCGGTATCGGTGAGCCTTACGACCATGCGACCGGCAACGGCGTGGTCGGCCGGAATTACGCCTATCAGTTCGAGGCCGGCGCCCAGGCGTTCTTCGAAGACGAGCACATGAACTCGTATATGGGCTCGGCCGCCAATGGCATGTGCATCGACGATTTCAACGGCGAGAATTTCGACCATGCCGGGCTTGGCTTTTTCGGCGGCGGTTATTTCTCCTGCAACACGCCGGCGGCGCCGCCGATCAGCGGCCGCATGCTCCCGCACGACACGCCACTGTGGGGCTCGGAATGGAAGCGCGCGGCGGTCAAATGGTACAATCACGCCTGCCGCTTCGGCACCGAGGGGTCGGTCTACGCCAACCGCGACAACTACCTCGACCTCGACCCGACCTATAAGGACGCGCTCGGCCGGCCGCTCATTCGGCTCACCTACAACGGCACCGACAACGACCACAAAATGTCGCGCTATCTGCTCGGCAAGCTCGAAGGCATCGTCAAGGCGATGAACCCGACGCACTACCAGATGGAGCCGCGGCCGAAAAACTTCACCATCGTGCCGTACCAATCGACCCACAATACCGGCGGCACCATCATGGGCGCTGACCCGAAGACGAGCGTGGTCAACCGGTACCTGCAGGCCTGGGACGCGCACAATCTGTTCGTCGAGGGCGCCTCGGTGTTCCCGCAGCAGCACGGCTATAATCCGACCGGCACGGTCGGCGCGTTGGCTTACTGGTCGGCGCAGGCGATTACGACGCAGTATCTCAAAAGCCCCGGCCCCTTGGTGCACGGGTGAGGCGAGGGACGGAATGCGAAAGACAACGACCGTGGCGTTCGGCACGGCATGGCTTGCGGCTGCTGTCACGCTCGCCAGTGCATCAAGCATAGCCCAGGCCGCCGACGTCGCCCACGGCAAGCAGGTTTTTGCCACCTGCGCGGCCTGCCACAGCGACAAGCCGGACGCGATCGGGCCGAGCCTGCGCGGCGTCTATGGCCGCAAATCCGGCTCGCTCGAAGACTTCCGCTACTCGAACGCCATGATGCGCGCCAATCTCACCTGGAACGAGGACAATCTGCGCGCCTACATCAAGGATCCGCAGGCCAAAGTGCCGGGCAACCGCATGCCGTTCGGCGGCTTGCAGGACGAAAAAGACGTCGACGACGTGATCGCTTATCTCAAAACTTACCGCTAGGTCCGGCTCGTGGTCGGCCGTTTCCGCGTCAGGGCGCAATTGTCGCAGTCCGGAACGGCGCCACAGCAGCGAGGAAGGGCCGGATCGGCGCAGAAGCCCGGACCGACGGCGGACATAGAAAATCCGAAAACGATCGTGTAGACACCGCCCGGGTTACCCATATGAGGGTTGGCCGCGGCCAAAACCGCGCTTGCCCCTGCGCAAAGGCGGATCGTTCCAAATGCTCAGTGTCGTCATCGCCATCCACCTCATGCTGGTCCTCGCCCTGATCGGCGTGGTGCTGCTGCAGAAGTCGGAGGGCGGCGGCCTGGTCAGTTCCACCAGCGGCTTCATGACCGGCCGGGGCACCGCCAACGTTCTGACCCGCACGACAGCGTTGTTGGCCGTCGGTTTCTTCATTACCAGCCTGGCCCTGTCGCTGTTGGCGAGCCACAGCCGCACGCCGGTTTCGTTGATCGGCGGCGGCGCGCCCCAGCAACAACAGGCCCCGGCACCCGGTGCCCCGGCACCACCCATGGTGCCGCTCAATTCCGGCAGCAATGGCCTGCTCAACCAGCTCGGCGGTGGCGGTGGTGGCGGCAACCCGCCGGCCGCCAATACGCCGGCGCCTCCGGCTGCGCCGGTTCCTCCGGTGGCGCCAAGCGGCCCGCAGGTGCCACAATCGCGATAGAGCCCGCGCTCCTGATGCCGGTTTCAGCGCTCCTCGCGCACCGGCTGAGGATGAGGCTGCAAGCACTTGAATTAATCCAACTTTCTAACCGGGATTGGAGCGGCTCGGGGATGCGCGGCAGCCATTCGGGAAAATCGCTCGTCGAATCGATTTCGGCGCGCTAAAGGTCAGGTCCCATGGCGCGGTATATATTCATCACCGGCGGCGTGGTCTCATCGCTTGGCAAGGGCTTGGCTTCGGCGGCGCTCGGTGCGCTGTTGCAGGCGCGCGGCTACAAGGTCCGCCTGCGCAAGCTCGACCCCTACCTCAACGTCGATCCGGGCACGATGTCGCCCTATCAACACGGTGAGGTCTTCGTCACTGACGACGGTGCCGAGACCGATCTCGACCTCGGCCATTATGAGCGCTTCACCGGGCGGCCGGCGACGCGCATGGATAACATCACCACTGGCCGCATCTATCAGGACATCCTGCTCAGGGAGCGGCGCGGCGATTATCTGGGCGCCACCATCCAGGTCATCCCGCACGTCACCAACGCGATCAAGGATTTCATTCGCGACGGCAACGAAGGCTTTGATTTCGTGCTGTGCGAGATCGGCGGCACCGTCGGCGACATCGAGGGACTGCCGTTCTTCGAGGCCATCCGCCAGCTCGGCAACGATCTGCCGCGCCGACACGCCGTCTACATCCATCTCACGCTGTTGCCGTACATCCCGAGCGCCGGAGAATTGAAGACCAAGCCGACCCAACATTCGGTGCGCGAGTTGCGCGCCATCGGCATTCAGCCCGATATTTTGCTGTGCCGCACCGATCGGCCGATTCCGCCCGGCGAGCGCAAGAAGCTGGCGCTGTTCTGCAACGTCCGCGAAAGCGCCGTGATCGAGGCACGCGACGTCGATAACATCTACGCCGTGCCTGAAGCCTATCGTGCCGCCGGGCTCGACGACGAAGTGCTCGCGGCATTCGGCGTCGATAGTCCGCCAGCGCCCGACCTCGACACCTGGCACCTCATCAACGAACGCGTCCGCAACCCCGAAGGCAACGTCACCATCGCCATCGTCGGCAAATATACCGGCATGAAGGACGCCTATAAGTCGCTGATCGAGGCGCTCTCCCATGGCGGCGTCGCCAATAAGGTCAAAGTCAATCTCGACTGGATCGAAAGCGAGGTGTTCGAGAACGAGGATCCGGCGCCGTTCCTTGAACATGTCGACGGCATTCTGGTGCCGGGCGGTTTCGGCCAGCGCGGCGCCGAAGGAAAAATCCTCGCCGCCCAGTTCGCACGCGAGCGCAAGGTGCCGTATTTCGGCATCTGTTTCGGCATGCAGATGGCCGTGATCGAGGCGGCGCGCAATCTGTGCGGCATCGAGGAAGCCAATTCGACCGAGTTCGGCTCGACCGGCGAGCCGGTGGTCGGGCTGATGACCGAGTGGATGAAGGGCAACGAGCTGCAGAAGCGCGGCATCGGCAGCGACCTCGGCGGCACCATGCGGCTCGGCGCCTATCCGGCGATACTGGCGCGCGGCTCACGCGTTGCCGAGATTTACGGCGCAACCGACATTTCCGAACGCCACCGCCACCGCTACGAGGTCAACACTGCTTACAAGGATCGGCTTGCCCAGCACGGCGTGCGGTTTTCCGGCATGTCGCCGGACGGGCTATTGCCGGAGATCGTTGAATACGACGATCACCCCTGGTTCATCGGCGTGCAATTTCATCCCGAGCTGAAGTCGCGGCCGTTCGCGCCGCACCCGCTGTTCTCCTCCTTCATCGGCGCCGCGGTGGAGCAGAGCCGACTGGTATAGCTGAACCCTGCCTGAGCCTTAGTGTCCGCAGTTGACTCGCCATTTGTAAGGAATTAGATAAGTAGCAAGTCACGATTATATTGGAAAATATCAATGGACGAAAATCCGAGAACTCCGGGAACTAAGGTTGCCGAGCGCCTTTTTGTGCAGCCGAAGGGCGCCACCATGGCCGAGATCATCGCAGCGACCGGCGGCCCTCAATTCAACGTGCTGAAAAGGCTCAAGGCTCGCGGATACCTTGTGCGCAGGGTGAAGGAAGGTCAGCAGACCCGTTATTTTGTCGAGCCTCCGGCGCAGCCTTCCTATGAGGCGACGGTTACCCGGAAGGGCCAAGTTACACTGCCCAAGGAAGTGCGCGAGCGGCTTCGTCTGCGCGAAGGTGACAAGGTTCGATTCACCGCCCAACAAGGAGGACGGATCGTGATGACGTGCGCCGGCCACAGCATTCGCGATATGTTCGGTATTTTGGGCAGACCGCCGCGCAGCCTTACGCTCGAGGAAATCGACGAAGTCATCCGCCAGGCCGCAGTCGATCGTTTTCTGCGCGCTGTCGGGCGCAAGAAATGATCGGCCTCGATACAAATGTTATCCTGCGCTGTTTCATCGATGACGATCCCAGCCAGGCCGAAGCGGCCCGACGATTTGTGTCGGAGCGCTGCACGCAAGAAAATCCTGGATTTATAGACCGTGTTGCCTTGTGCGAACTGATTTGGGTCCTCTCCAGCGGTTATCGATTCGATCGAAAGAGAGCGGCGGACATCAT
>JASHSE010000338.1 GCA_030036975.1 Xanthobacteraceae bacterium
GGCGCACCCCGGAAAGCGCTTTGCGCACCGCGTCCTCGCTGGTCGCATAGGTGATCATGATGACCGGCACCGGCTTGCCCGAGCGACCGGAAGCGGCACGCTGCTCCGCCACGTCATGGCGCTGTACGATGGATTCCAGCGAAATACCCCGCTGCGCCAGCCGCCGCGCGATAGTCGCGGCGGTACCCGGACGGTCGCGCGCCAACAGCCGGATGTAATAGCCGCCCTCGTGGCGCTGCATCGGCGCCTTGCGGGTCGCGGTCATGTGCGAGGCCGGCCGGCCGAACGGCGCGCCGCGCACGCCGCGGGCAATGTCGGCGAGGTCCGAAACCACGGCCGACGCCGTCGCCATGCCGCCGGCGCCCGGCCCGACCAGCGTGATCGGCATGATCCCTTCGGCGTCGATGGTGACGGCGTTGGTCACGCCCATGACCTGGGCGATGGCGGAGTCCTTCGGCACCATGGTTGGGTGGACGCGCTGCTCGATGCCGGCCTCGGTCTTCACCGCGACCCCCAACAGTTTCACCCGATAGCCAAGCTCCTCCGCGGCATCAAGATCGGCGAGCGTGATCGAGGAAATACCCTCAACATAGATTGCGGCGGGGTCAAGCTTGGTGCCGAAGGCAAGGCTCGCCAGGATCGAGAGCTTTTGCGCGGTGTCGTGGCCTTCGACGTCGAACGACGGATCGGCCTCGGCGTAGCCGAGCCGCTGCGCCTCGCGCAGGCATTGTTCGAAGCCGAGCCGGTCCTGCTCCATGCGCGAGAGAATGTAATTGCAGGTGCCGTTGAGGATGCCGTAGATCCGCGCAAACGCGTTGCCGTTCAAACCTTCACGCAAAGTCTTGATGACCGGAATACCGCCGGCGACGGCGGCCTCGAAGTTGAGCGCGACGCCGTGGCGTTCGGCCAGCGCCGCGAGCTTTTGCCCGTGCCGCGCCAACAGCGCCTTGTTGGCCGTTACCACCGCTTTGCCTGCGGCGAGCGCGGCCTCGACCGCGGCCTTGGCCGGATCGCCGGCGCCGCCGATCACCTCGACCAGCACGTCGATCGAGGGATCGCGCGCCAAGGTCAGCGGATCGGCGACCCAACGATATTTTTTCAGATCGGCGCCGCGTTTTTTTGCGCGCGACCGCGCGGTGATCGCCACCACCTCGATCGGCCGGCCGCTGCGCGCCGCGAGCTTGTCGCGGCCGTCTTCCAGGAGGCGAACGACCGATGTGCCGACCGTCCCCAGTCCGGCAAGACCGACTTTCAGTGGCTCGGCCATCGGATCTCCGCCTCGACATGGGCCGTGAGGAAGCCGGACGCTTCCCGAACGATGCTGTCGTCTAACCGATCTTCTATCCAGCTTCCATCGCTTTTATCCACCTTCCATCGCTCTCTGCTTTGCGAAACCGCTGGCACCGCGTATTCACAGCATGTACAATTATTGGATGTCTGACTGAGGGGGACGACGGATGATTGAAAAAACGATCCTGCCGTTGCGGCAGCCGCTGCGGGATTTGAAACCACAGGGCTGGTCGTTTGCTGCGATGCTCTCCACGGCGGCAGCGATCACCTATATCGGCTTTTTTCTCGGCGCCGCCTTCGCGCCATGGCTCTGGTTGCGAGTTGCCTGCGGGGTTGCGCTCGGACCGCTGATTGCGCTTTTGTTTCGCATCGCGCATGATTGCGGCCATGAGTGCCACCTCGGCAGTCGTTGGCTGAACCGAATCGTCGGCCGCTTGTCCAACCTGCCGGCCTATCATCCCTACAGTATCTGGATTCTCTTCCATAATTGGCGCCACCACACCTTCACCAACCTGAAGGACCGCGATTACATCTGGATCCCGCTGTCGAAAGCGGAATATGACCGATGTGGACCGCTGGCGCGGTTCCTGGAGCGCTTCTATCGCACCAGTCTGGGCGTCGGCGCCTATTATTTTTTTGCGATCTGGTTTGGCAAAATGATCTCGCCGCGCCGCGCCGTGGTGCACAAGGTGCGGCGCATCTACATCCTGGATTGCCTATGCGTCCTCGGATTTTTTCTGTTCCAGCTCGTTGTGTTGTCGGCCGGTACGGCCGACCCGGGCGCCTTCGCAGCACGGATCGCGTTGGCAATCGTATTGCCGTTCTTCATCTTCAATTGGATGGTCGGTTTCGTCAGTTTTCTCAACCATACTCATCCCACGATACCGTGGTTCGCCAAGCGAGAGGAATGGTCGTTCTATATCGGACAAGTCCGCTGCACCGTGCACATGAGCGTACCGCGCTGGATGATCTTCTTTCTGACGGATCTCGGTCTGCACGGCGCCCATCACATCGAACCGCGCATTCCGATCTGGGGACTTGATCGGGCAGAGGACCGCATCCTTGCCGGCGCCGGCGAGGAGATCGTGATGGAGCGATGGACGTTGGCCAAACACCGCGACATCATGCGCCGCTGCCGGCTCTATGACTATGACGAGCACCGCTGGCTTGACTACGACGGCCGGCCGACCAGCCCACGCCTGTTGCCGTAGAGTGCCGCTGTCTGCGGCCGCGGCCTAGTTTGCAGCTTCAGGCGCGGCGCGCCTGAGGATGGCGTGCGCATCGACGCCTTGCGGCAGCAGTCCGAAGCTTCCGCCGCGATGCTCGGCGAGCCGGACGGCGCAGAACGCGTCCGCCAGCGCCGGCGGCGCGTGGCGCACCAGCAATGCGGCCTGCAGCGCCAGCGCGAGATCACGGGCCAACGCGCGCGCTTGCGATTCATCGGCGAGCGCCGGTTTCGTCAACCGCGATTCGAGCACCGCCGCGAAGGCGGTCAGCCGACGGTCGGCCGTTGCCGCGTCGCGAACCTCGGCCAAAATGCTTTCGGCGGCGTCCGGTTCGCGGCCGATCGCACGCAGCACGTCCAAGCACATCACATTACCGGAGCCTTCCCAGATCGAGTTGACCGGCATTTCCCGATATATTCGCGGCAACACGCATTCTTCGACGTAGCCGTTACCGCCCAGGACTTCCATGGCCTCGAACGCCAATGCAGGGGCTCGCTTGCAAATCCAGAATTTTGCCGCCGGCGTCACCACACGTCGGAACAGCTGCGCGGATGCGTCCGATTGGTCGTAGGCGCGCGCCAGCCGAAAGCTCAGTGCGACGGCCGCTTCCGTTTCCAGCACGAGATCGGCGAGCACGTTTGTCATGAGCGGCTGATCGACCAATTTTTTTTGAAATGCCCGCCGATGCCGGGCGTGATGAACGGCCTGCACCACCGCCTGGCGCATCAGGCCCGACGAACCAATCGCGCAGTCGAGGCGCGTATAGGTGCTCATTTCGATAATGATCGGAATACCGCGCCCCTGTTCGCCGATCGGCTCGGCATAGGCGTCGAAGAATTCGACCTCCGCCGATGCATTGGAGCGGTTGCCGAGCTTGTCCTTGAGACGGTTGATCCTGATGGCGTTGAGCGCGCCGTCGGGAGTGAAGCGGGGCAACAAGAAACAAGTCGGGCCGCGCTCGGTCTGGGCGAGAATGAGGAAGGCGTCACACATCGGGGCCGACATGAACCATTTATGCCCGGTAACGCGGAAAGCGCGTCGTTCGCCGGCGCCCGAGGCCGCCACCGCGCGCGTCACATTTGTCCGTAGATCGGAGCCGCCCTGGTTCTCGGTCATCGCCATACCGAGCAGATTGGCGCTCTTCTGCCCGGCCGGCACGAACCGCGGATCGTATTGCCTGGCGAAGATTCGCGGCAGCCAGTCGCGCGCCAGCGCCTCGTTGTGCCGGAGCGTTGGCACGCTGCCATACGTCATGGCGATCGGGCAGTAGGCGCCGCTTTCGATCTGAGTGAGCATGTAAGTGCCGGCGGCGCGCGCCACGTGAGCGCCGGGACGTGGCGCCGCCCAAGGACTGCTGTGCAGACCGGCGCCGACGGCGATCGCCATCACGCTGTGCCAGGCCGGGTGAAACTCGACCTCGTCGCGACGGTGGCCGAAGCGATCGTAAGCACGCAGGCGCGGCGGGTTCTCGTTGGCGGCAAAGCCCAGCGCAACGGTATCGGAAGCGCCGAGCGTGGCGCCCAACGCAGCGAGCTGTGGCAGCGCCCAGTCGGCGCTTTCGCGCACGACGGCCTCGCGTAGCGCGAGGTCGCTCGAGAAAAGATTATATGGCTCGAGCGGCGGCGGCTGGTTCGAGACGTCGAACATGAGGAGTTCCCGCAGGCTCCGCCGTGCACGAGCCGGCGCGCGCTCGGCGGAGCCGACGGATCCCCTCCCTCGATCCGAGCGATGCGATCAGCCGCGTTTAGCGAGAGGAAGGACGTTGTGCAGCATTTCCGGCCCGGTTTCAAGAAAGCGCCTGATGTTGCGGGCGGCTTGGCGAATGCGCTGCTCGTTCTCGACCAGCGCGATGCGCACGTAACCCTCGCCGTATTCGCCGAAGCCGGCGCCCGGCGACACCGCCACGCTCGCCTTCTCGACCAGAAGCGTCGAGAACTCGACGCTGCCGAGCGGCTGGAACGGCCCGGGGATCGGCGCCCAGGCGAACATCGAGGCGGACGGCGGCGGCACGTTCCAGCCAGCGCGGCCGAACGATTCCACCAGCGCATCGCGGCGGCGCCGATAGGTCGCGCGCATCTCGGCGATGCAGTCGTCCGGCCCGTTGAGCGCCGCCGTCGCCGCCACCTGGATCGGTGTGAAGGCGCCGTAATCCAGATACGATTTAACCCGCGCCAGCGCCGCGATGATGCGCTCGTTGCCGACGGCGAAGCCGATGCGCCAACCGGGCATCGAATAGGTCTTCGACATCGAAGTGAATTCGACGGCGATGTCGATCGCGCCCGGCACCTGCAGCACCGACGGCGGCGGATTGTCGTCGAAATAAACCTCCGCGTAAGCGAGGTCGGAGAGCACCAACAGACCGTGACGTTTCGCAAAGGCGATGAGGTCACGGTAAAAATCGAGGTCGGCGACGCACGCGGTCGGATTCGACGGGTAGCAGACCACGACCGCGATCGGCTTCGGGATCGAGTGCAGCACGGCGCGCTCGAGGCTTGCGAAAAATGCCGCGTTCGGCTCGACCGAGATTGCGCGGATGGTGCCACCGGCCATCAGAAATCCGAAAATGTGGATCGGATAAGTTGGATTGGGCACGATGATGAGGTCGCCCGGCGCCGTGATCGCCTGGGCGACGTTGGCGAAGCCTTCTTTCGAGCCGAGCGTGGTGACGATCTGGGTTTCGGGGTTGAGCTTGACGCCGAACCGGCGCGCGTAATAGGCGGCCTGGGCGCGGCGCAAGCCGGGAATGCCCTTCGACGCGGAATAGCGGTCGGTTCGTGCCTTGCCGACCGTGTCCTTGAGTTTCTCGATGACGTGTGGCGGCGCCGGCAGGTCGGGATTGCCCATGCCGAGGTCGATGATGTCCGCGCCGTCGTTGCGCGCCGCGGCCTTGGCGCGGTTTACCACCTCGAACACGTAAGGCGGCAGGCGGCGAATGCGGTAAAACTCGTCCATTGGCGGTCCCGGCGTTTGATCGATCTTGGCGCGGTTCGGTTATGCGGCGCGATGATGATATTGGCGTTTTATCACGGCTTCGCGGCCCCGCCAGCGGTTTGGGCTGTGCCGGTGCTTGCCGTATTGCCGCTGCCGCAATTTGCGGCGGTGGCGTTGGGCGCGCCGTTAGCCATGGCTTCCGCACATAATCGGTTGCGATCGGCAACCAGGCTGTCGGTCGCCTGCTTGACCTGAGCGGGGCTAAGCGGGGTGTCGTCGCGCGGGGCCGGGTGGTCTAGCACGGCGGGAAACAGGCTCGGAGAGGACGACGACGAGCACCCGGCAATGAGGACCGCGCCCGCACCGCCAAACGCCAAGGCCGCGAGCAGTCGCGCACGCACCCAACGACGACGGTTCATTCGAACGTCCCCGCTTGCCTGGCGCGAACTTATGCCTCGGCCGTTGCGACCTGCAGCCGCGCCTCGCCAGCCCCTTTTGCCCCCACAATATTTACCAATCCAATACTTATCCGGGTCATCTCAAAGATTGGATCAACGCGAATAGTCCGCCAATATGTCGAAACAAGGACCTGTTGGCACGCCGCAATTGCAGGCTCGGACGCCTTGCGGCGACCGCAGCGGCGGCCACGCCCGCCTTCACGCCCGCCTTGCGGCCAGCACGGACGGAGGCCATTTGTTCGGAAAAGAGCTGGGCCGGGCCTCAAATCCCCTCGGCATTGAGGAAATGCTCGTGCTGGCGCAATCGCAACAACCGGTGCAGATCGGCGGCGTCGACGTCGAGGCGTTTTCGCGCAACGTGGCGCGTCTGGTCGAGGAAGGCGGCCGGGCGCTTGCCGCATATCTGAAGCCCCGCGAGGAAGGCCGCAGCGACCGCGAATTCGCCGATGAGGCGGCGGAGGTCGTCAAGACCCTCGGCCACGTCGCGGAATATTGGCTTGCCGATCCGCAACGCGCCGTCGAGCTGCAAAGGCGGCTCGGCAAGGCCTATCTCGACCTCTGGGCCGCTGCAGCGAGGCGACTTGCCGGCGAGCAAACACCGCCGGTCGCCGCGCCCGAGCCGACCGACCGGCGCTTCGCCGATCCCGAATGGTCGTCCAATCAGTTCTACGACTTTCTCAAGCAGGCCTATCTGCTCACCGCACAATGGGCCAACCGGCTGGTCGCCGACGCCGCCGACCTCGATCCGCACACCAAGCAGAAGGCCGAGTTCTACGTGCGGCAGATCGTCAACGCGATCTCGCCGACCAATTTCGTTCTGACCAATCCGGAATTGCTGCGCGAGACGCTGACCAGCAACGCCGAAAATCTCGCCCGCGGCATGCACATGCTGGCGGACGACATCGCGGCCGGCCGCGGCGATCTGCGCATCCGCCAGTCGGATTCCTCGATGTTCGAGGTCGGCCGCAATCTGGCGACGACGCCCGGCAAGGTGATTTTCCAGAACGATCTGATGCAGCTCATCCAATATGAGCCGACCACGGCCACGGTGTTCAAGCGTCCGCTGCTGATCGTGCCGCCGTGGATCAACAAATTCTACGTCCTCGACCTGACGCCGGAGAAATCGTTCATCAAATGGTGTGTCGACCAGGGCTTGACCGTGTTCTGCATTTCCTGGGTCAATCCGGATGCCGATTTGGCGCAAAAGACTTTCGAGGATTACGTCCGCGACGGCCCGCTTGCGGCGCTGGATGTCATCGCGAAATCGACCGGCGAGGACGCGGTGCACGCGATCGGCTATTGCGTCGGCGGCACCATGCTGGCGGTGGCGCTCGCCGCGATGGCGGCCTGGGGCGACAAGCGGATCGTCTCGGCCACGCTGTTCGCGGCCCAGGTCGATTTCACCCATGCTGGGGACCTGAAAGTCTTTGTCGACGACGAGCAGGTCCAGGCCATCGAGCAGCGCATGGCGCAGCAGGGCTATCTCGAGGCGACGTCGATGGCCGACGTGTTCAACCTTTTGCGCTCGAACGACCTGATCTGGCCCTACGTCATCAACAATTATCTGAAAGGCAAGGCGCCGTTTCCTTTCGACCTGTTGTACTGGAACGCGGACGCGACCCGGTTGCCGGCCGCCAATCATTCGTTCTATCTGCGCAACTGCTATCTGAACAACTCCCTGTCCAAAGGCACCGTGAAGATCGGCGACACGCCGATCGATCTCAACGCGATCAAGATCCCGATCTACAATCTGGCGACGCGCGAAGACCACATCGCGCCGCCGAAATCGGTCATGCTCGGCAGCAAGTTCTTCGGCGGGCCGGTACGCTTCGTGCTGTCGGGCTCCGGGCACATTGCCGGCGTGGTCAATCCGCCGGCACGCAAGAAATATCAGTACTGGACCGGGCCGCGGCCGCGCGGTGCCGACCTCGACAAGTGGCTCGCCAAGGCCAAGGAGCATCCCGGCTCGTGGTGGCCGGACTGGCTCGCCTGGCTGAAGAAGCAGGGCGCCGCCGAAGTGCCCGCGCGCGTACCGGGCGGCGGCGCGCTCAAGCCGATCGAGGACGCGCCGGGCAGCTACGTCAAGATGCGGGCTTGATCGAGCCTTGTCCCGGTCTCCGATTGCCGCTATATGACTATGGTCATTGACCATGGTCATGAGCCATGCCGCGAAACGTTAAAGCATCCGAATTCAAGGCCAAGTGTCTTGCTCTGCTGGACGAAGTGGAACAGACCGGTGATCGGCTCGTCATCACGAAAAACGGCAAGCCCGTTGCCGATGTCGTGCCGCATAAGCCGCCTAACAGGAACCTTATCGGCTCACTCAAAGGGCGAGGCGAGATTCTTGGCGATATCATTTCGCCAATCGACGTCGAATGGGAAGCGTTGAAGTGATCCTGCTCGACACCCATGTCGCCATTTGGGCGGCATTTGATGACCGCGTATTGGGGAAGAACTGCAGACGACTTGTGCGTCGAGCGTCGAACCAAAACGAAGTCGCTGTCAGTGCGATCAGCTTTTGGGAGATCGCTCTCCTCATCCGTAAGCGTCGACTGCGATTGGTCGATTCCGCGAAAGAAGCCCGACGCGTCATCCTCGCTGCAGGGACCACCGAGCTGCCGCTGACCGGTGAAATCGCGATCCTGGCTGGCGCGCTGGAAGACCTTCACGCCGATGCTGCAGATCGCTGCATCGCGGCAACGGCCATCATCCACAATATCTCGTTAGTAACGGCTGATGAGAGGCTTCTGAAGTCACGCCACATACCGCGAAAGCAGAGCGCCGAAACGTGACTTTTTACGACTTACATCACTTCTGCGTTTCACGGAATTGCTCGCTATTCGGCTCCATGCCGCACGCTCGAATGCGCCCACGTACGGCCTCGTCCCGCAGCACTTTCAGAAATGCCAGCACGGCAGGGCGATGCCGCCGTGCTTCGAGCAGCAAGAAATCGTACTGCTCCGGCGCGATCGGCAAAAACTCCAGCCCATAGAGGCGCGCGACCGGCTCGATGGCGACGCCCCAATCGGCGCGGTTCTGGACGATCGCCGCGGCGACCGCGTTGTGCGAGCGCGGCTGATTGGAATAACCCGGCGGCCGCGCGCCGGCGAGCAGCGCATCGATCAACGCGCGCGTGCCGGAACCGGCATTACGGTTGATCATGATGACCGCGTGATCGGCGAGCGCCGCCTTGATCGCTGCGGCGGCCGACCGGCGCTCGAACCGACGATCGCCTGGCCGAAAAACAAAGCCCTGCATCCGTTGCCATCCCGCAATGAGCGTGACACCGGGGCCGATCAGGTGCCTGTTGTAAAGGCCAGTCGCCGGATCGATGAGATGAACGGGCGCCAGATCGCATTCGCCGCGGCCGAGTGCGGCGACTCCGCCGAGGCTGCCGACGGCAATGGTGCGCGCACTAAACCCGCGGCGGACGAGCTCGCCGACAACCACATCAAGCGCAACATCATGGCTGCCCATAATGGTGAGATCGGGAGCGCGGATCTCGTCACCGATCAGAGTGACCTCGGCTCTGACGCCGGCGTCGAGCGCTGAGGCCAATGCGTCGATGCGGAGAAATCCGTCGGCCTGCGAAAATGCGGTCACCGCCCCCGAACCCTTGGCGGTTGGAAATGCAATCGGCTCATCGTCGCCGCGGACCAGCGATACCAAGACGAATTCCTCACGGCCGAGCTCGGAAGCGACGCGGACCGGAACGCGCGCCGTCACGGTGCGCGCCGCTTCCGCCGCAAGGCCGGCGCGCACGCGGATGATCGGTGCCACGAACGCGTGAAACGTGAAGATGGCGGAGGTCGGGAATCCCGGCAGGACGACAAGCGGCTTACCCTCGACAACCGCAAGGCAAAGCGGCTTACCGGGCTTGAGCGCAACGCCGTGCACGATGATGCCGGGATGACCGAGCCGCGACACAACGCGATGCGAAAGATCGCCGGCGCCTTTGGATGTACCGCCGCTGAGCACCACCATGTCGCAAGAATCGACCGCTTTGCGCATGGCGGATTCGAGAGCAGCTTCGTCGTCCGGAAATGCGCCGTAACGCACCGGCTCGCCGCCCGCTTCAGTAATGGCTGCGGCAATGATCGCGCCGTTGCTGTCGTAGACGCCGGCCGGCCGGAGCGGCCGTCCCGGCTCGACGAGTTCGTTGCCGGTCGACAACACGGCAACGCGAGGACGGCGCACGACTTCTATTGAGGAGAGGCCGCAAGCGGCGAGCATGCCGATTTCGCGCGACCCAATTCGCGTCCCAGTCCGCAGCAGCGTTTCGCCACGCGCAATATCGGACCCGGCGTACGAAATGAACTGGCCGCTCGCGACCGCGCGGCGCACATCGATCGACGGCACGGCGTCGTCCTCGATGAGCTCAGTGTGCTCGATCATGACGACCGCATCGGCGCCGCGCGGTATGACCCCTCCGGTCGCTATGGTCGTCGCAGTGCCCGGCGTCACTTCGATGGACGGCTGCACGCCGCAGGCGACGACCTCGCCATTGAGGAATAACCGCTTCGGCGCCGCATCGCTCGCGCCCGCTGTATCTGCGGCACGCACGGCGAAGCCATCGACGTTGGCGCGGTCGAATGGCGGCGCATCGACCGGAGCCACTACGTCAGCCGCGATGACACGGGAAAGCGCCGCTGCAAGCGTCACCGTCTCGGCGCCAAGCGGTGAATGATCGATGCAGGCGGCAAAGCGCCGGCGCGCCTCCTCAGCCGACACGACCTCCAGAAATTGCTCCTGCCGCGCCGCCCGTCGGACGGCGTCAAAAAGTGAGCGCCTGTCAGCAGGCGCCGGACCCAATTTATTGCTCATGGCCACTGCCTTACCGCAACCGGCGTTCCTGCCGCAAAACCCTCGCTCTGCGGCGGCACAACGATCCAGCCGTCGCTACGTGCCAGCGCGGTCAGCGACAAATAACCCGAGGCAAGCGGCTCCGCCGCGCCTGCCGAACACGCCACCGGCACCAGTTCGGTCGTGCCAATGGCCGAACTGACCTTGCGCTTGAGCGGCAGCGTCGCCGAGAAATCCACCACCACACCGCCGGCGAGCTTGGCGACGAGATGCCGTCCAATGAGCAGCCAAATTGCCAACACGGCGTCGATGCGTCCCGGCACCAGCAGAACTGGAAGTTTGCCGATCAAGCCGAACGCGGCGGTCTCGCCGGGCGAGACGGCAATGCCGTGCACGTCGACTTGGCCATGCTGGGCTAACGCCCATACGGCTCCGTCGTTGCGGCCCGTGCCTGTTCCACCCACAGCGATCACCGCGTCGGCACCATGGAGCGGAGAATCGAAAAATTCCACGTCGCCGCGTGCGCGCTCGGCGCGGCCGCCGGCGGCAGTCACGGCACGAACGAGTATGTCGAGCGCAGCGTCGATAATCGGCGTACGCCTTGCGCTGCCGCAACCGACGAGGATTCGCGGCGAGCGGACCGTCGCTTGCGAAATGCCGATCGCCGCAAGTGCCGTGACGTCCAGTTCGCGCAGTCGTTCGCCGGCACGGCGCAGCGGCACGCGACGAGACACATCGCCACCCGCCCACAATACCCCTTCGCCGGGCCAAACCGCCGCAATCGCCTCGGCGGCCTGACCACGGAAAACGATGCCGTCGTGTTGCGCCACGGCATCGGTGCCGGCCGGCAAAGCATCTCCTGTATCGACGCGATGGGGCCTCGACGCGAGCGGCACCGGCGAATAGGGCGTGGCATCGGCGATGCTCGCGGCCTCCAAGGCGAATCCGTCACGCAACGCGATCGCATGCGCCGGCCGCTCTGCGGCCATGATATCCTCGGCCAGGATGCTACCCGCGCCATCAGGCAAAACACACGTGTGCGGCGTGACCGGGCCCGTGCGTGTTTCGATCAGAGCAAGCACGTCGCCAAGCGGCGTCAAGCGTGCAATCAATTGACTGGTGCGGCTTTCTCGGCTCACGGAAACAGCGCGACCTGCTCGAGGCCCATCGTTTCCGGAAAGCCGAGCATCACGTTCATGTTCTGCACGGCCTGGCCGGAAGCGCCCTTGGTGAGGTTGTCGAGCGCCGAGACGATGATGGCGCGGCCGGCGATGCGGTCGGCGGTGACGCCGATGAAGGTCATGTTGGAGCCGCGCACGTGACGGGTTTGCGGCAGCGTGCGAAACGGCAGCACGTGGACGAACGGCTCATTGACGTAAGCCTTTGCCAACAGCGCATGCAGGTCGTCCGGTGCGGCCTTGATGCCGGACTTGATGCCGGACTTGGTGCCAGCCTTGGCGGCGCGCACGTAAATGGTCGAGAGAATGCCGCGGTTCATCGGCACAAGGTGCGGCGTGAAGGTCACGATCACGTCGCGGCCGGCGGCGAGCGAAAACTCCTGGTCCAATTCCGCCATGTGGCGATGATGGCCGACGCCATAGGCATGAAAACCCTCGGACACTTCGGCGAACAGCATGTCCTCGCGCGCCGCCCTGCCCGCTCCGGTCATGCCGGACTTGGCGTCGATCACGATCTCGTCCGGATCGATCGCGTTCGCTTTCAAGAGCGGAATAAGCGCAAGCTCGGCGCAAGTCGGATAGCAGCCCGGATTGGCGACGAGCCGCGCCGCCTCGATCTGCGCACGATAGACTTCGGTGAGCCCGTACACCGCCTCTTTCTGCAGCTGCGGCATGGCGTGCTCATGGCCGTACCAGCGCGCATAAGCGGCCGCATCGGCGAGCCGGAAATCAGCCGAAAGATCGACCACCTTGGTGCCCGGTGCGCGCTCAAGCAGGTCCGCGATCACCTTCTGCGTGGTGCCGTGCGGCAGCGCACAGAACGCAACGTCGAGTGCCAGTCTTTGCCAGTCGGCGCCCTCGATCGCGCGCAGCGTCGGCAGCGTATAGGGAGCAAATTGCGGAAATACGTCCGCCATCGCCTTGCCGGCACGCCGCTCGGCCGTGAGCAACGCGATCTCGACGCGCGGATGACGAATAAGGAGCCGCAGCAGTTCGGCGCCCGTATAGCCGGACGCGCCGAGCACGCCGATCCTGGCTTTACTTTCCTGACTGCCTTGCGCAGACATCGACGAACCCTTTCGCTTTGACAAGCGTCAGGCCGAATCCGCGGACCAGACTATCAGGGATTGATGCCGCGGAAGCTCGGCGGCACGAATGCTTGCTAAACGCGCATGCACGCCCGCGCCGTATCGCGGCAGCGACGGCGGCGCCTCGCAATGATGATCGCAAAAGGATCGTGCATGGCCGCCATATAGGGCGGGCGCGCAGAGGCGTCAACTTTGCCGTCCGGTTCATGCTTTGCCGCAGCGATGGCATATTCGGATGGTGATTCGTTGCCCGCCATTGCGGGCCGAGCACCGACCCTCCACATTGGGAAAAATCGTGGGAAAAGCAGCAAAAACGCCCCAAACCGCCGATCTCTTCGCCAACCAGCCCGAGCCGCGGCGCGGGCGGGAGCGGCGGGCCGTGGGCGCAGTGGCGCACGGCTCGGCCGCCGAGTCCGCCTACACCGCCAAACACATCGAGGTTTTGGAGGGTCTCGAGCCGGTGCGCCGCCGCCCCGGCATGTATATCGGCGGCACCGACGAGAAGGCGCTGCACCACCTGTTCGCCGAGGTGATCGACAATTCCATGGACGAGGCGCTGGCCGGCCACGCCGACTGGATCGAGGTCGAGATGGAGGCGGACGGCTTCGTTACCGTCACCGATAACGGCCGCGGCATCCCGGTCGATCCACATCCGAAATTCAAGAACAAGTCGGCGCTCGAAGTGATCATGTGCACGCTGCACGCCGGCGGCAAATTCGATTCCAGGGTCTACGAGACTTCGGGCGGCCTGCACGGCGTCGGCGTGTCGGTCGCCAACGCGCTGTCCGAGCGCATGGAGGTCGAGGTCGCGCGCGGCCAGCGGCTGTACCGGATGGCGTTCGAGCGCGGCAAGCCGAAGAGCAAATTGCAGGAAGCCGGCAAGGCGCCGAACCGCCGCGGCACCAAGGTGCGCTTCCGGCCCGACCCGGACATTTTCGGCGTCAAGGCGCACTTTAAACCCGAGCGCGTGTTCAAGATGACGCGCTCGAAGGCGTATCTGTTCGGCGGTGTCGAAATCCGCTGGTCGTGCGCCAAGGACCTGTTGCGCGGCATCGAGGATGTTCCCGAGCAGGCGAAATTCCATTTCGCCGACGGGTTACGCGATTATTTGTCCGAGACGCTCTCGACTGCGACGCTGGTTCACCCCGACATTTTCACCGGCAGCGCCGGCAAGATCGGCGTGCATGGCGGCGTGCAGTGGGCGGTGGCGTGGACCGCCGACGCCGACGGCTTTCTCAACTCGTACTGCAACACGATTCCGACGCCCGATGGCGGCACCCACGAATCCGGCTTGCGCACCGCGCTCCTTCGCGGGCTGAAGGATCACGCCGAGCGGATCGGCCAGGGCAAGCGCGCCGCCGCGATCAGCAGCGATGACGTGATGACCGGCGCCGGCGCGCTGCTCTCGGTGTTCATCCGCGAGCCGGAATTCCAGGGCCAGACCAAGGACCGGCTCGCCACCGCCGAAGCGCAGCGCATCGTCGAGCAAGCGATCAAGGACCCGTTCGATCACTGGCTCGCCGGCAATCCGACCGCCGCTAACAAGCTGTTCGAGTTCGTGGTCGAGCGCGCCGAAGAACGCATCCGCCGCCGCCAGGAAAAGGACATCGCGCGCAAGAGCGCGGTGCGCAAGCTGCGGCTGCCTGGCAAGCTCGCCGACTGCACCAACACGGCCGCGCAAGGCGCCGAGATTTTCGTGGTCGAGGGCGATTCCGCCGGCGGCTCGGCCAAGCAGGCGCGCGACCGCGCCTCGCAGGCCATCCTGCCGTTGCGCGGCAAAATCCTCAATGTCGCTTCCGCCGGCAAGGACAAGCTGGCGCAGAACCAGCAGCTCGCCGATCTGGTGCAGGCGCTCGGCTGCGGCAGCGGCGCGCATTATCGCGAGGACGACCTGCGTTACGGCCGCGTCATCATCATGACCGACGCCGACGTCGACGGCGCCCACATCGCCTCGCTCCTGATCACGTTCTTCTACCGCCAGATGCCGCAGCTTATCGGCAACGGCCACCTTTATCTCGCCGTGCCGCCGCTCTATCGGCTCTCCCATGGCGGCAAGATTTTTTATGCGCGCGACGACAAGCACCGCGACGAAATTCTCAAAAAGGAATTTCACGCCAACGCCAAGGTCGAAGTCAGCCGGTTCAAGGGACTCGGCGAAATGATGGCGGCGCAGCTGAAGGAAACCACCATGGACCCGAAGAAACGCACGCTGTTGCGGGTCGTTTTGCTCGCCGACGATCAAAAGGTCACGGAAAAATCGGTCGAGCGGCTGATGGGCACCAAGCCCGAGGCGCGCTTCGCCTTCATCCAGGAGCGCGCCGAATTCGCCGACGAGGACGCGCTGGATGTTTAGATCGGACTGCAGCAATGTTCGTCATTGCTAGGAGCCTGAAGGGCGACGAAGCACCCCCCCACCCTTCCCTCCCCCGCTTGCGGGGAAGGGTTAGGGAGGGGGCCTGGATCGCTTCGCTCGCAATGACGATTTGCAAACGCCGGTCCCGCTACCGCCTGTGTAATCACCGCTGGAATGTGCTCAAACAATGTTCTTCACGTCCGACGCAAAGGTCGGGAAGGCGTAGACGGTGTCGCGCAGGTCTGCTGCCGTGATGCCGAACTTGATGGCCAAGGCGAACAGGTGGATCAGCTCTTCGCCGCCGTGCCCGACGATGTGGGCGCCGAGAATGCGGCCGCTGCCTTCGTCCTCAATCACTTTGGCCCATGCGGCGTGTTCGTTATAGGTGCGCGCCGCCATCCCATCGCGCATGTCTTTGGTCTGGACTTTTACGGCGCGGCCATCCTTGCGCGCTTGCTGCTCGGTCATCCCGACGCTGGCCAGCGCCGGCACGGTGAAGACGCATGACGGAATGCAGCCGTAAGCGGGCTTGGCGACTGGCCCGTTGACGATATTGCGGCCGACGATGTCGCCTTCGTAGGTTGCGACCGGCGAAAGCTGCAGCGGACCCGATCCCGCATCGCCGCAGACATAGACGGCCGGATTGGACGCCGAGCGCAGGTATTCGTCGAGCGCGATGCGGCCGTCGGAGAGCCGCACATTGCCGGCGGCAAGATCGAGATTATCCACGTCAGGGACGCGCCCTGCCCCATTGACGACGCGGTCGGCCTCGATGGTGCGCGACGCGCCGTCCTGCTCGTACGTGACCGCAAAGCGCCGGCCGCGGGCGGCAATCGCCTTGACCTCGACGCCGGCATTGAGCGTGATGCCGATGCGTTGGCTCTCGCGCACGATTTGCGCCACCGCGTCCTGGTCGAATGCCGCCAGAAACTCCGGCGCGTTTTCCAGCACCGTAATCTTGGTGCCGGCGCGGGCATAAAGGTGAGCGAATTCCAAGGCGATGACGCCGCCGCCGACGAACACCGCGTCACGCGGCTGCTCGCGCTCGCTCAACACATCGTCCGACGTCATCATGTGCTCGGCGCCGTCGATCGGCAGTTTACGCGGCTTGGAGCCGGCGGCGATGACGATGTGTTTGGCTTGGATGGTGTGTGCACCGAGGCGCACCGCATTCGGGCCGGCGAACGCCGCGCGGCCATGCAGCACCTCGACGCCGCGTTCGCTCATCAGCTTGGCGAACGAATCCGGCAGCGGGGCGATCATTTTCTTTTCGCGGTCGATCAGCGCCGCCCAATCGAGCCGCGGCTTGCCGACCGAAATATGATGCGCGCAGGCGCGCTCGATGGCGTCAAGCGCCTGGCCCGCAGCCACCAAAATCTTCTTCGGCGTGCAGCCACGGTTCGGACAGGTGCCGCCGAGTTCGCGGTATTCGATCATCGCGACCGACAGGCCGGCCTTGTGCGTCTCCACCGTCACACCCATGCCGGCATTGCCGCTGCCGAGGATCACGACGTCATATTTGTCGGCGCTCATGAACCATGTCCTCCGCGTTGCCGCGAAGACGCAGAGGCGCAATCACGGGCGAATTCGATCCGCGTTGATAACGCGCGACCGAACCGGCGTTTCCCGCCGGCCTCTCTCATCGCGCCGGCGGCAACGCAGAGCGATTATCCGGCCATTGCCGATCTGATGGAGCATCACCAGCGCATCCAGTCGACCAGCGCCTCGTTTACCGCCTGGGGCCGCTCCAGCGTCGACAGATGCCCGCATTCGGGCACGACAATGAGCCGAGCGCCCGGAATACTCGCCGCCATCTCGCGTGCCAGCACCGGCGGGGTCAATTGGTCGTCGTCGCCGACGAGAACAAGCGTCGGGCAGGCAATCGCCGCGAGCCCGGGCCGCGAATCGGTTCGTCCGATAATGGCCTGCTGCTGCCGGCAATAGG
>JASHSE010000039.1 GCA_030036975.1 Xanthobacteraceae bacterium
TTTCGCGGCCGCGCGCTACGCGCTGCTTGAGCCGACGGTCCAACGGCGCGAGCGGCGGAGTTTTGGGCGGCAATGACGCGGCGTCTGCCTTAACACGAGGAAAAGTGCCTGGTGTGCCCGCTGGCGCCGGAGATTTTCGCTCGTCCGCCGCAGCGGCATCGGCAGCTCGCTCCGGCGCGGCCTCCCCCAAGCGGCGCAGCGGTTTGATGGAGCGGGCGAAGCCACGCCACAGCGCCTGCTCTTCTTCACTGAGTTGGCGCCGGCGAGTCACGGCGCGATCGTAAACCCGGCCAAGCTCGTCGGGCTCGGGCGCGCCGACACGGCTTATTGACCGGTTTCGGTGGCAACAACTTTCCAGTTGGGATCGCGCGAGGACACATCGCGCGCGAACGTCCACAAGTCGGTCACGTCGGTGACCTTTTCGGCATTGCCGTCGATCACGGCGCCGGAGCGGTCGCGCGTCGCCGAAACCAGCTTGGAGACGAAGCGGACGGTGATCTGCGCCGTCCGGCTGCGCAATTCGGCGCCGCCGACGGTCGCGGAATCGATCGAGACGAACTTGCTCTCGACTGTTTCGCCGCGCGATTCGCGCTCGCTGATCGCAGCGTCGAAACCGTCATAGACCTCGCGCGACAACAGACCGCGCAACTGGCGGCGATCGCCCGCCGCAAACGCGGTCACAACCATCTCGTAGGCGGCACGGGCACCGGTGAGAAAGTGCTGGACGTCAAAGCTTGAATCGGCGGCGGCAATGGCATCCAGGCCGGAAGCAGCGGGCGACCCGGTTTCGGCGACGCCTTTCCAGCGTTCCGCCGGCGGCGGCTGCGCCACCTCGATCGTCCGCGGCGCGGTCTCGACCGGACGCGATGGCAAGGTCACCACCTTTTCGCCCGCCGGACTGCGCACCGCGTCGCGCGCCGAATACGGATCGTAGGGCGGACGTTCACGCCCGGTGCGTCGGCCCAAGACGCTGCGAAGCCGCAGGAAAATAAAGACCGCGAGCGCCAGAAAGATGATGGTGTAAATGTTGTCTTCGAACACGTCTCGTATTCTTTCGGCGTTACGCGTCATTCCGGCGGCCAGATAGGACAGCCACGCGCGGGATCCGGGTTCCCCTTGTCATGTAGGCACGCCTGGGGGACCCTCCAGAGGGCCGCCATACGGAATTTGCGGCCAAGCCGAAGCTTAAACGATTGTGGACTTTTGGCCAACACACTGTGGCACGGCATGCTTACCGGACAACGTAAGCGGATGCGGAGCGCCTGGAATGCTGCTGCAAGCCCAAATCCTCGCCATTCCAACCTCTATTCGGTCACTCGGTCGAGTACGAACACCGAACCGGGCGATGCCAACTTCGAATCGGCAGGCCGGCATTGTTCGGCCGGTTCCCCTATGTTAGCGAAGCCGCAAACGCCCGCCAGCGCGGGCCGGAGGCGGATATGTCGACGACGAACGGCGGCCCCGAGCCGCAAATGGCGATGCCCCAGGTCGGGGTCCTCACCCAATACGTCAAAGACTTTTCGTTCGAAAATCCGCATGCGCCGCGCTCGCTGGCGCCAAGCGGCGCACAGCCCGCGATCAATATTCAAGTCAATGTCGAGGCGGCGTCGGTCGCAGAGACCGATTTCGAGGTGACGCTGCGAATCGAAGGCAAGGCCGAAGCCCAGGGCATGCTGCTGTTCAACTTCGAGCTGGTATTCGGCGGCCTGTTTCGCGTTCAGAACGTGCCGGCCGACAGTATCCAGCCGTTCGTCATGATCGAGTGCCCGCGGCTGTTGTTCCCGTTCGCGCGCGAGATCATTGCCTCGGCGACGCGCAACGGCGGGTTTGCACCGCTCCTGCTCAACCCGATCGACTTCGTCGCGCTGTATCGCCAGCGCCTGGCGAGCGCGCCGGCGAACCCGTCGCCCCCAGAACCGCTCAACCAAGACTGACTCAACCAAGACTGACGTAGTCGAGCCAGATCGCATTGTCTCCGAGGGTCGCGACAAAGCGACGATGCTCGGCGCGATCTTCTGCGGAAATGCGCTCAGGGAGCGGCAGCGGACGCTCGCGCAGAGTAATCGGCGCACCGGCGGCCAGCACAGGCGCCGCCGCTTGCGACAGGACGAGTTGCGCCTGCCGCGCACCGATCAGCTCGATATAGACCTCGGCTAAAAGTTCGGCGTCGAGCAGCGCGCCGTGCTTGGTGCGGCGGGAATTGTCGATGGCATAACGCACGCAGAGATCGTCGAGGCGGTTCGGCGCGCCGGCGTGCTTGCGGCGCGCCAACAGCAAGGTGTCGACGATCCGATCGCGGCTTACCAAGGCGTGACCGGCGCGCTCCAATTCGGCGTTGAGAAAGGTGAGATCGAAGATTGCATTGTGGGCGACCAGTTGCGCATCGCCCAGGAACGCCACGATCTCTTCCGCCCGCTCGGCAAAACGCGGCTTATCGTTGAGAAACTCGACAGTCAGGCCGTGAATCTCCCGCGCCGATTCCGGCATGTCGCGTTCGGGATTGAAGTAGCAGTGAAAGGTCCGGCCGGTCGGAAACCGGTTGACGAGCTCGATGCAGCCGATCTCGACCAAACGATCGCCTTGCAGCGGATCGAGCCCGGTGGTTTCGGTGTCGAAGACGATTTCCCGCATGGTCTAACGCCCGCCTGCGCCCGTTTGCCGCGGCGCGGCCGCGAATCAGTGCCGCCGCGGCTGCATTTTAGCGACGGAGCGCAAAATGTCGCGCACCTGCACGCGGGCGTGCTCGAAATCGTGCGAGCTGTCCACGATGAAATCGGCGCGCCGGCGCTTTTCCGCGTCCGGCGTCTGCTTGGCCAAGATCGCGGCAAACTTTTCCTCGGTCATGCCGGGACGCTCGAAGACACGACGCCGCTGCAGTTCGGCCGAGGTCGAGACCACCACCACGGCATCGCAGCAGCGCTCAAGGCCGGTTTCGAACAATAGCGGCACATCAATGACCACGATGGCCGCGCCTCGCGCTGCCTGCTCGGTCAGGAATTTGTCCCTGGCCTTGCTGACCAGCGGATGCACGATGGCTTCAAGCTGCGCCAACGCCTTGGCGTCATTGAGCACGCGCGCAGCGAGCTTCGTGCGGTCGACCTTGCCGGCCGAGGTCGAACCCGGAAAGGCCTGCTCGATGGCCGCCACCGCCTCGCCCTCGTAGAGCGTATGCACGACGGCATCGGAATCGTGCACCGGAACTCCTTCTTCGGCAAAAAATCGAGCGGCCGTTGATTTGCCCATTGCCACCGAGCCGGTCAGGCAAAGCACGAAAGGTCGTTTCGGACGGCCGCTCGTTTGATTCATGCCAGCAACCATCCCCGCCGGCGGAGAAAATCCAGTACTTCCACAAGCGGCAACCCCAATATGGCGAAATAGTCGCCCTCGATTCGCTCGAACAAAAGGCTGCCCAGGGCTTCGAGCTGATAAGCGCCGACGCTCTCAGTGGCGGCATGACCGACGGCATTGAGATAGACATCGACAAACTGGTCAGAGAGCGTCCGCACGGTCAGCCGCGCTACGCTGACGTGTTCGAAAATCACAGCGCCGTTTTGCACGCAGGCCACGGCCGAATGGAGCGTATGAACACGGCCGGAGAGCGCCCGAAGCTGCGCCAGGGCTGCCGCGCGATCCGCCGGCTTGGCGAACCGCCTGCCGTCGAGCGCCAGAACCTGATCGGCGCCCAGCACAAGACGCCCTGGATGATTTCGGCCCACCGCATGAGCTTTTTCGCGCGCCAACAGCGCCGCAATGGCGGCTGGCTCGTTATGAGCTGCACCGGCTTCGAGCGCCCGTTCGTCGAGATCAGCCGCCTGCACGTCGACCGGAATGCCGGCGGCCGTCAGCAAAGTGCGCCGCACTTTGCTCTTTGACGCAAGCAAGAGCGGATCGGCGGCAAGCCAGAACGGCATCGCTCACGATGCCTTGCGCCGGCGCCGCTCCGCAAGGTGCGCCAGCACCGCTGCTGCGGTCTCCTCGATCGAGCGCCGGGTCACATCGATCAGCGGCCAATTGTGCCGTGCGCAGAGACGGCGCGAGCCGGCAACTTCCTCGGCCACGGCATCGCGGTCGATATACTGATCGTCCTCACGATGCGCTTTCAGTCCGAGCAATCTGTTCTGGCGAATCTGTACGATGCGCTCGGGACTGGCATAGAGACCGACAATCAACGGGCTTTGTAGATGCTCGACCTGCGGCGGCAGCGGCAGACCGGGCACAAGCGGCACATTGGCGGTCTTCACGCCGCGGTTGGCGAGGTAGATCGACGTCGGCGTCTTCGAGGTCCGCGAAACACCGACGAGGACGACGTCGGCTTCCTCCAAGTCGTCCGCCTGCTGCCCGTCGTCATGCAGCATCGTATAATTGAGTGCGTCGATGCGCCGGAAATACTCGGCATTGAGCGTGTGCTGCGCGCCGACCTTGTGGGTGGTCTCGGCGCCCAGATAGGCCTGGAAAAGGTGTAGAACCGGCCCAAGAATCGACAGACACGGCAGTCCAAGTTCGCGGCACTTCGCCTCGAGCAGCGCCGCCAAATCCTCCTCCAGCAAGGTGTAAAGCACGATCCCCGGCGATTCTTCGATTTCCGCGAGCACCCGGTCGAGTTGCTTTTGCGTGCGCACCAGCGGATGCACATGCTCGACCGGCATGACCCGGACGTATTGCGCGGCCGCCGCCCGCGCCACGGTAATCAGGGTCTCGCCGGTCGAATCCGAGATCAGGTGGAGATGGAAATAACCCGCCGCTTGGACCATTGGGAGGACCGGATAACCTGTCGATAAAATGGGAGAAGGCCACGCCGGGCGCGCTTGCGCAAGCATTATGGGTGGGCGGCCCGCCGGTTCATCCACACGGCTGCCGCGCCGCGGTGACTCACACCGGTTACGGCCATGACTGGTGAAATGTGGAAAGACCTCGCTTTCCCGACCCCAATAGGCGGCAATCATTGATGAATCCATCCACATGCCGCGATCGCCGCCGGCCCGAAATAGCGGGTAAACGCATTTCTGCGTTGATGACGTGTGGATATCGAGGTGTGAGTCCAATCAACTGTCTAATCACTACAACAGTCTCTTTTAGATATAATTTGATTTAGGATAGAGACATGCCGGAAACATTTCCGAAAAAGCCGATCCTGCGTGTCCTTGGGGGTGAATGCTTGGCGAGTCCGCCGATCTGGCTGATGCGTCAGGCAGGTCGGTACTTGCCCGAATACCGTGCTATTCGCCAATGCGCCGAGAATTTTCTCGATCTGTGCTTTGATCCGAGGCTCGCGGCTGAGATAACGCTGCAACCGATTCGGCGGTTCGGTTTCGACGCTGCGATCCTCTTCTCCGATATTTTGCTGGTCGCTTATGCGCTTGGTCAGCGCTTGAGCTTTGAGACCGGCGAGGGACCGCGGCTTGATGCGCTCGCGGAGCCGGCGGATTTGACGAGGTTACGTCATGAACTCGATCAGAGGATGTTGGCGCCGATCTATGAGGCGATTGGGCTGGTCAGGACGCAACTGCCGCCGCATGTGGTGCTGCTCGGCTTCTGTGGCGCACCCTGGACCGTTGCGACCTACATGATTGCCGGCCACGGCACTGCCGATCAGATGCCGGCACGGTTGTTTGCGTACCGCCATCCACAGGCTTTTGCCAGCCTCATGGATTTGCTCATCGAATCGTCGATAAGTTATCTGGTGAGGCAATTCGAGTCCGGTGTCGATGCCGTGCAGATTTTCGATACCTGGGCGGGGGTGTTGCCGAGCGATGAATTTTACCGATGGTGTATCGAACCATCGGAAAAAATCGTCGCAGGTGTGCGGCGGCAGGTTCCTGCGGCCAGGATCATCGGTTTTCCCCGCGGCGCGGGTACCGAACTTTCCCGCTATCTGGCTGCGGTTGCGGTCGATGCCATTGGACTGGACTGGATGATCGATCTTGCGTTTGCCCGTGACCATGTTCAAAAGCTTCGTCCTGTTCAGGGTAACCTCGATCCGCTTGCGCTCCTCGCCGGTGGGGCGGCACTTGATCAGGCTGTCGATTCAATTTTGCGGGCATTTGGCACTGGACCGTTCATTTTTAATCTCGGCCATGGCGTCCTGCCGGATACGCCGCTTGAGAATGTCGAGCGGCTCATTGAGCGCGTGCGTGCGGCAAGCCGCGGGCTGACCGGGAATTCGAGCGAAGGTCGGCGAACTTGATGATTTATCCCTGGCTCAAGGCTTTCCACATCATCGCCGTCATCGCCTGGATGGCGGGAATGCTGTATCTGCCGCGGCTGTTCGTCTATCACTGCGCGGCGGAGCGGGGCTCGGTTCAGTCGGAAACCTTCAAGGTGATGGAGCGCCGCCTGCTCCGTGCCATCATCAATCCGGCGATGATCGCCACCTGGGTGCTGGGACTTTGGCTGGCTTGGAGCGGCCATTGGTTTGATTCGGGGTGGCTGCAGGCCAAGCTCGGCCTGGTGCTGGCGATGTCAGCCCTGCACGGTTTTTTCGCCCGTTGGGTTAAGGCTTTTGCCGCCGATACGAACACCCATTCGCAAAAATTCTATCGAATTATCAATGAAATACCGACTATCCTGCTGATCGCGATCGTGATTCTCGTGGTCGTGAAACCGTTCTGATCGATGTGCGTTGCCAGTGCATAGTCCGTCCCGGCTCTTGCCTGAAGCCCGGTCTTTTCCTATCTTGCACTCATCCCACCGAACGTAGGCGGATGCAGTTTAAGTCCTGGCGCCGGACAGACCGGAGCCGATGAATGCATCGGGGTTCGGGGCCAAGCTCCCGCAACCGACGACCTGCGACTTCCCTTTCGTCAGCGACGCTGCGACCCAAAAGCCCGCCGCTGGCGCTCTCTCCACAGGAAACCCCCCCATGCGGGAAATGCGACTCCAAGAACTCAAGGCCAAGACTCCGGCGGAGCTGGTCTCCTTCGCCGAGGAGCTCGAGGTCGAAAATGCCTCGACCATGCGCAAGCAAGAGTTGATGTTCGGCATCCTCAAGCAGCTGTCGGCGCGCGAGACCGATATCGTCGGCGAAGGCGTCGTCGAAGTGCTGCCGGACGGTTTCGGCTTTCTGCGTTCGCCGGAGGCCAACTATCTGCCGGGGCCGGACGACATCTACGTTTCGCCCTCGCAGATCCGCCGCTTCGGGCTGCGTACCGGCGACACCATCGACGGCCATATCCGCAGCCCCAAGGAAGGCGAGCGCTATTTCGCCTTGCTCAAGGTCAACTCGCTCAATTTCGAGGACCCCGAAAAGGCGCGCCACAAGGTCAATTTCGACAACCTGACGCCGCTCTATCCGGATGAGTGGCTGAAGATGGAATATGAGGATCCGACCAAGAAGGACCTCTCGGCGCGGGTCATCGACATCGTCGCCCCGGTCGGCAAGGGCCAGCGTGCGCTGATCGTGTCGCCGCCGCGCACCGGCAAGACTGTGCTCCTACAGAACATCGCCCACTCGATCACGCACAATCATCCGGAGTGCTACCTGATCGTGTTGCTGATCGACGAGCGGCCGGAGGAAGTCACCGACATGCAGCGCTCAGTGAAGGGCGAGGTGGTCTCTTCGACCTTCGACGAGCCGGCGGTGCGCCACGTCCAGGTCGCCGAAATGGTCATCGAAAAGGCCAAGCGGCTGGTCGAGCACGGCCGCGACGTCGTGATCCTGCTCGACTCGATCACGCGGCTGGGCCGCGCCTACAACACCGTGGTGCCGTCCTCCGGCAAGGTGCTGACCGGCGGCGTCGACGCCAACGCGCTGCAGCGGCCGAAACGTTTCTTCGGCGCCGCCCGCAACATCGAGGAAGGCGGCTCGCTCACCATCATCGCCACCGCGCTGATCGACACCGGCAGCCGGATGGACGAAGTGATTTTCGAAGAGTTCAAGGGTACCGGCAATTCGGAACTCATTCTCGACCGCAAGGTCGCCGACAAGCGCACCTTCCCGGCCATGGACATCACCCGCTCCGGCACCCGCAAGGAAGAGCTGCTGGTGCCGCCGGATCAGCTCAAGAAAATGTACGTGCTGCGCCGCATCCTCAACCCGATGGGGACCATGGACGCCATCGACTTCCTGCTCGACAAGCTGCGCAACACCAAGAACAACGGCGAGTTCTTCGACTCGATGAATACGTAAAGGGGGCGGGGGCATCGCCGCGCCGGCGATTTCGCCGCGAAGGTCCGGCTTTCGAGTGGCGACCTCATTGCTGGGCATGCGCCCAACAAGGTCCTGCGCGAAGTTCGCCGTTGGATCGCGGCAAATCGGGCGGAACTTCTGCGGCTGTGGAACGAGCGCGTAGGATGGGTTGAGCGGTAGCGAAACCCATCGTTTGGCGTCGAGGCTGCATGATGGGTTTCGCTACCGCTCAACCCATCCTACACCGCTCGACCGGGTCGCTCGGATCGGCTAACTTTGCTTTGCGTCGATCATAACGACCAGGCGAAACAGGGCTGCGCCGATGAAAGAGCGCTCGGTTGTCCACGCCGACCCGGACATCCTCGGCGGCACGCCGGTGTTTGTCGGAACGCGTGTGCCCGTGCAGTCGCTGATCGATTATATCGAGGGTGGTCACTCGTTGAACGAGTTTCTTGACGATTTCCCGACCGTCACGCGCGAGATTGCCATTGCGGCGCTCGAGCAGGCGAAAGCCAACCTGATTGCCGATGCGAGTGCTGCTTGACGAATGCGTCCCTCGCGCATTGCGCAACAATATTCCCGGCCATGAGGTCCAGACAGTTGCCGAGGTCGGCTGGGCCGGTGTCAAAAACGGCGAGTTGCTGCGGCTCGCGGCGGCCGCGTTCGATGTTCTGATCACGGTCGATCGCAATCTTGAATACCAACAAAGCTTCAAAGATGTTTCGCTTGCGGTCATTGTCATTCACGCGCCGAGCAACGATATCATTGCCCTTCGGCCATTGATGCCGACGGTTCTCGATCTCATTCCTCAAGCCAAGCCAAGAGTGGTGACGCACGTCCGCGGGGAATAGTGGCCGGCAGCCCCATGGCGCGCGGCGAAATCCGATGCGTTGCGACCGATGTCGATAATCGGGGGAGGTACTGATTGCGCGGCGATTTCCAACCGCTGGATTCCCGCTTTCGCGGGAATGAGCGGAAGCCATCAGCCGGGCTCCGTATCATCCCTCAGAGTGACGGACAAAAGGCGTTGCGCGCCTGTCGTTCATCACCAGATACGGATTGACGAAGCACATGGCGCCT
>JASHSE010000339.1 GCA_030036975.1 Xanthobacteraceae bacterium
GCGCCGTCAGTGATGCGCACGCCGTGATGCGCCTCGTATTTGTCCTTCAGGCCGCGCAGGATCGAGATGGTGTCCTCGACCGACGGCTCGTCGACGTAGATCGGCTGGAAACGCCGCGCCAGGGCGGCGTCCTTCTCGACGTGCTTTTTGTATTCGTCGAGCGTGGTGGCGCCGATGCAATGCAACTCGCCGCGGGCGAGCGCAGGCTTGAGCAGGTTCGAGGCGTCCATGGCGCCGTCGGCTTTGCCGGCGCCGATGATGGTGTGCATCTCGTCGATAAAGAGAATGTAGGCGCCGGCCGCCCCGGTCACCTCCTGCAGCACCGCCTTGAGGCGCTCCTCGAACTCGCCGCGGTATTTGGCGCCGGCGATCAGCGCCCCCATGTCGAGCGCGAGCAGCTTCTTGTCGTGCAGGCTGTCGGGCACGTCGCCGTTGACGATGCGCAGCGCCAAGCCTTCGACGATGGCGGTCTTGCCGACGCCGGGCTCGCCGATCAGCACCGGATTGTTCTTGGTGCGCCGCGACAGCACCTGGATAGTGCGGCGGATTTCCTCGTCGCGGCCGATGACCGGATCGAGCTTGCCTTCGCGCGCCGCCTGGGTGAGGTCGCGCGCGTAGCGCTTGAGCGCGTCGTAGGCGTTCTCGGCCGACGCCGAGTCGGCGGTGCGGCCCTTGCGCAGGGCCTCGATCGCGGCATTGAGGTTTTGCGCGGTGACGCCGGCATTGGCCAGAATTCTACCGGCTTCGCTGGAGCGATCGAGCGCCAGCGCCAACAACAGCCGCTCGGCGGTGACGAACGAATCGCCGGCCTTTTCGCCGGCCTTTTCCGCGGCGTCGAACACGCGCGCCAAGGCCGGATCGAGATAGATCTGGCCGGCGCCGCCGCCGGAGATTTTCGGCCGTTTCGCCAGCGCCGCTTCGGTCGCGGCCAAAGCCGCGCGCGAATTGCCGCCGGAACGGTCGATCAGCCCCGCGGCCAAGCCTTCGGGGTCGTCGAGCAGAACTTTGAGCAGATGCTCGGGCGCGAATTGCTGGTGGCCCTCGCGCTGGGCCAGCGACTGGGCCGCTTGCACGAAGCCGCGGCTGCGGTCGGTGTACTTATCGAAGTTCATGATGTCTCCCTCGGCCTATTCCGCTGCCCCCGAGAGGCGCAGCCGGAACATCGTCATTGGGTTTTGTGGACCTGGACTGGCGGCGGCGCCCTGACCGAGATCAAAGCGATCATTCGTCAAGGCAACCGGCACCCGCGGATCCCGTTGCGGCAATCCGCTGCGGTGAATATGGGGAGGCGAACGGCTGATTGAAGGGCCGAGCGGGGGGAACCGAAAATGGGGACGGCAGCGGGTCTGAGACGACGGGCAGGCGCCGGTGAGAGCCGGGACTTCAGACAAGAAAACGACGCAGTATCTGACCCACATTCCTGGCTGCCGCCTTGTCGAGCCTCCCCAGTCGCCGATCAATGCGGCCGGGGTCGATGCATGCGACCTTCGCCGGCCGCACCACCGACGGTGCGGGCAAGCCGGCGCGTTTTAGATCGGCGATCGCGACATCGCTTGACCACGGCTCGTTCTCGGCGCTGGTGATCATCGCCAGCCATATGACGCCGTGAGTTGCGAGCTTCCTGTTGGAGATGACGAGTGCCGGCCGGCGTTTTTCCGCGAGCCGGTCGGCATAGGGAAACGGAACAACGACTACATCGAAGGCATCGAAACGCGTGCGCTCAAAGGCTTCCATAAGCCTTCTCGTCTGCCTTGCCGGCCCATTCGGAGAAGGCGGCGAACGGATCGTCCGCGTCGTTCCCGGCCGCCTTGTCGAGCAGCACGCCGTCGGCGGTCAGCCGATATCGTAACGTGTCGCCCGGTTTGAGCCCCAAACGTTCGCGCACCGCGCGGGGGATCACAGTTTGGCTCTTGATCGAGACCTTGGAGAAGGCCGATGGGGGGCGGATTTGCCGATTCATGCCCATAATTATGACTTACTGCCTTACGCCTTACAAGATATCCCCGCCCTTTCGAGGGGGTAGCCATCGGCTCGCAAATCGCCCCCTGTCGCATCCGCAATTATAGATTTTCGCCTCGCTCGTCCTCTAAAAGCGACGGCATGAACACAGCAACGATGCAAGCCGCTTCCCCCGCGAAAGGCCCCTACCGCTGGCTCGTTCTGGCGGCGGCCACCTTCGCCCAGGCCAGCGCCTCGTTCGCCATGCTCGGCCTGCCGGCGCTGGCCGGTTTTTTGCAACAGGATTTCAGCCTGTCGGCCGCCGCCACCGGCCTGTTGCTCACCGCGACCTACGCGGCGCCGCTATTTGCGCTCCTCTTCGTCGGCGACCTGCTCGACCGCAAGAGCGAGCGGCTGATCATCGGCGTCGGCGCCGCCATCCTGTTTGTCGCCATGCTGCTCGCGGCGGCGAGCAGCGGCTTCGCCGCCCTGTTGTTCTGGTTGTTTGTCGCCGGGCTCGGCTACAGCGCGACCCAGCCGGGCGGCAGCAAGTCGGTCTCGGCCTGGTTCCGCGGCGACCGCCTCGGCCTCG
>JASHSE010000340.1 GCA_030036975.1 Xanthobacteraceae bacterium
ACCGATCAAGGACCCCGCCGATCTCGGTCCCGCGATCAAGGAAGCGGTCGCCGTGGTCAGATCCGGACAGCCGGCATTGGTCAATGTTTGGACGCAGCCGCGCTGAGGAGATCGATTCAATGGCAAATGGTCGTGCGTATCTGGTGCTGGCGGCGTTCGCGTCCGGCATCGTGCTCGGTCCCGACGTGGCGCTGGCCGCGGGATCGGCGGAAAACGGCAAAGTCGCTTTCGTCAAACACGGCTGCTGGCAGTGCCACGGCTTTGAGGGACAGGGCTCGACCGAAACCAGCGCCGGCCGGGTGCTCTACGACACCAAGCTGCCGTTCGAGGCGTTCAAGGCCTACGTGCGCGATCCGTCGGGCGCGATGCCGCCGTTTCACGCCGAGATTCTCTCCGACTCCGATCTGGCGGATATTTATGCCTATCTGCAATCGCTGCCGAAGCCGAAGCCGGCGAGCGAGATTCCACTGCTCAAGCAGTGAACCGGCAGCGCCGGCGTTTCACGCCGCCGCGGCGCTCCTTCGGAGGATCGAGGTGATCAAAGTCAGACGACTGGCACATGCGACGCTGACCACGCCGGACATCGACCGGCAAGTGGCCTACTATACCGAAGTGGTCGGGCTGGCGCTGGTCGAACGCAGCAAGGATCGGGCGTTTCTGGCCTGCAAACTCGGCCTCGAAGCCATCGCGCTCGAGCCCGGCAAAGGCAATGCGCTCTCCCGCATCGCCTTTCAGGTCGAGCCCGACAGCGATCTCGGCGAAGTCGCTGCGGCGCTCGCCAGGCACGGGGTGCAGACCGAGCGGCGCAGCGGCATCTCGCCCGGCGTCGCCGAAGCGGTCGTCTTCACCGACCCCAAAGGCACGCTGGTCGAAATTTTTGCCGATTACGCCTTCGCCAAGGATGACGGCCGCAGCGAAGGCATCATGCCGCTCAAGCTCGGCCACGTCGCCTACCGGGTCGATGACGTGCAGAAAACCGTGAATTTTTACTGTGACGTGCTCGGCTTTCGCGTCTCCGACTGGCGCGACAACTCATTTGCGTTCCTGCGCTGCAATACCGATCATCACACCGTGAACTTCGTCCACGACGCCGAGCCGCAGCTCCATCACATCGCCTTCGAGGTCAAGGACTGGGCGGAAATCCAGCGCGCCGCCGAGACGCTGGCCAAGCACGACATTCATCTGGTCTGGGGTCCGGGCCGGCACATCATCGGCCACAACATCGCGATCTACCACCGCAACGCCGACAAGGTGCGCGTCGAGTTCTTCTGCGAGATGGATCAGATGAAGGACGAGGCGCTCGGTTATTTCGATCCGCGGCCCTGGCATCAGGACCGGCCGCAGCGGCCGAAAGTGTGGGGCCCGGAGACGTTGCGTAACTATTGGGGCTATGGCTCCGAGCGTATCATCCGCGGTTATCAGACCATCGAGTAGAGCCCGTGCCGAGACGGCGGAGGGCACAGGAGGAAAATCGTGAAAGTCTGCATGTTCCACCTGATGCCATATCGCGACCTGCCGGCCGATTTCGAACAGCGTTACAAATCGGCCTTCATCGATCCGCTCTGGTTCGACGTCGCCGACTCGGAGAAGGTCGGCGCGTATTACAACGCGACGCTCGATGAGTTGCTCCATGCGGCGAAGGCCGGCTTCCACGGGCTATGCACCAATCAGCATCACCAGAACGTCTATGGCTTCATGGCGAATCCGAGCCTGATGGGATCGGTGCTCGCCAAGCAAACCAACGGTCAGAACGTCGCCATCGTCCAGCTCGGCTCGACCCTTGCCTCGACCACGCCGCCGACGCGCATCGCCGAGGAATACGCGATGCTCGATTGCATCAGCGGCGGACGCCTGATTGCCGGCTTCCCGACCGGGCTGCCGACCGATGCGACGATCTCCAACGCCGTGATTCCAGTCGAGCAGCGCGAGCGCTTCCGCGAGGCGCTGGCGCTGGTCGTAAAAGCATGGTCGGCGAAGGAAATCTTCGCCTGGAACGGCAAGCACTATCAGCTCGGCATGGTCAATCTATGGCCGCGGCCGATCCAGCAACCGCATCCGCCGATCTGGATTCCGGGCTCAGGCATATCCTCGACCGCCGAATACGTGGTCGGCCTCGACAATTGCTTCTGCCATCTGAGCTATTACGGCGCCAAGAACGCAACCGCGGTGACCGACCGTTACTGGGAGCTGGCGGCGAGCAAGGGCCGCGACGACAATCCGCACCGCTTAAGTTTTCTGCAGTTGATCGGCGTCGCCGACAGCGACGCCGAGGCGGAAGCGATTTACGGTCCGCACGCCGAATATTTCTTCCACAAGCTGCTCTATACGCCGGCCTACTATCAGCAGATTCCCGGCTGCCTTGAATATCCGGCGCTGCGGCAGGCGCTCACCCATAATCCACGCGCCGAAGTCAAGCTTGGCGAACTCAAGGCCAAGGACCTCTACGAGCGCGGCTTCGTCATGGTGGGCAGTCCGCGAACCGTCCGCGATCAGCTCGTCGCGTATTCGAAGCGGCTTCGTATGGGTCATCTTTTGGCGCTTTTGCATTTCGGCTCGATGCCGACAGCGCTCTGCAAGCGGAACATCGACCTGTTCGGGCGCGAAATCCTGCCGCATCTCGCTCCGCTGTGGGACGACGAATACGAGGACCGCTGGTGGCCGCAGCGTTTGCGCGTCAAGCAAGCGGCTGCGGCCATGGCCGTCGCCTGAACGCGGCGGAGCTCGGTCATGGCGGCTTCCGAAGTGTGCAAAATTCGGCTGTGGCAGGACCGGATCGAGACCGAAGTCGAGATTTCCGGCAACGGTCCGGCGCT
>JASHSE010000341.1 GCA_030036975.1 Xanthobacteraceae bacterium
TACGGCTTGGTCGTGCGAAAGTTGCGCCTTCGCCTGCTCGAGCGCGATGCGGTAACTGCGATCATCGATCTGCGCGATCACAGCGCTTGCGTTGACATGCTGGTTGTCGGTGACGGGCACAGAGGTGATGTTGCCGGAGACCTGCGGAGCGATACCAAACTGCCGCGCCGCGATGAAGGAATCGTCCGTCGTTTCGAAGTGCTCGGCATTGTCCCAGTAGAGATAACCGCCCGCCACGATTGGAATGGCGAGAACGAGCCCGAACGCGACCGCGAACAGGTGCCGTCTCGGAAATCCGGTGCGTGGCTTATCGCCCTGCTCCGCGTCCTCGCCCCGCTGCCCATCGTCGTGCAGCGGCGGCGAATCGGTGACACGCCGCTCTTGCGCGGGATGCTCTTGCGGTACCGGCGCTCGCGCGCGGACGGCCATGTCGCTCGCCGCTGTGGGCGACCGCTCAATGACCCGCGCTTGCCGAGCCGAAGATGGGGCGGACGGCGCCTCCATGTGCTCCAGGAGAAGTTGCTCGCCGGATTGTTGGTCTTTGGCATCGAATGACATCGTCGGCCTCCTGGCATTCGCGGGTGGGCAATTCACCGAAACGATTCTTAAAACAGAACGATACCGTTTCGTTCCTTTACATAACGCCCACGGCCGCAGGCCGTCAAGCAAAAATTATACTTTACCGTTTCGTTCTTTACTTTTGGCCACAGACGTAATAAGTGAGTGGAACAACAGGGTTAGCGACATCATCCGATGCCGAGATGTGGCTTGATCACGAGAATGTGAGGTTGAAAATGAGTGCGCTCCCAGCAAGAAAGCGGCGCCTCCAGAAGCCGGCCGCCGGACGCAGCGGCCGCCCGCCGCGCGAGTTCGCCGGCGAGGTGGATGCGCGCATCCTCGATGCCGCGCGCCGCATCTTTCTCGAACGCGGGCTCGCCGGCGCCAGTATCGACGAGATTGCCGCCCTCGCCCGCGCCGGCAAGCCGAGCATCTATGCGCGGTTTGCCGACAAGGAGGCGCTCTTCGCCGCCGTGGTGATGCGCAACGTTGCCGCCGCAATCGAACGGTTCGGCAGCAAGGTGCCGGCCGGAGCAACGATTGACGAGCGCCTGGTCAACGTCGGCGCCAGGATCCTGCATTGGTGCCTGACCAGCAACATCGACCTGATGCGGGTGGCCATTTCCGAGGCACGCCGATTTCCGGATCTGGCCAACAACGTCCACCACATGGCGCGGCAGCGCGGCGAGGAGGCCGTGGGCCGCCTCCTGAGCGAGGTGGCGCAATCCGACCCGCTCGGCGTGGTGCCGGCGTTCGCACCGGAGCAGCTCGCAACGACCGCCCGATTCTTTATCGATGTCGTCGTCTTCCCTCTGATCACGCGGGCGCTATTTGGTGACAACATCGAATCGCTGTGTGCCGAGATCGAACCGCACGTGGCCCGCGCCGTCGCTTTCTTTCTCGCTGCCTGCCGGCACAGCGGCTTCAATTGAGCCGCCGGTCACCCCGGCTTGAACAGCCGCCGCGCGTTTAAGCACCCGATCTTGATGCGGCCGTTCTCGCGGTCGGCCAAGCGGATCATGCTACGGGCGCAGCCACGTTAGTCGGATGACGCCGGGTTCGCCGGCGAGCGTTTGGCAGACCGGCGGCACGGTGGAATCGTTAGGAAGCGAAAATTCGAGTATATCGAACAAAAGTTCGCGCCGTGCTCCGGAGGCGGACAAGGTCAGGCGCGTATCGGCGATCCGTAATCCCGCCGCCTCCAGCCGGTTGCGGATCGCATGCTCGCTCAGTCCCGCCCCCTCCCACTCGATGGACAGGGTCGCCCGTCGCTCTCGGCGCAACCGCGACTCAAACCATTGCAGCAGCCAAAGTGCGGCAAGCCCGAGAACCGTCGCTGCTATGCCGAGCGCGATCTGGCCGCCGCCAAGGCACAGACCAATGACCGTGACGTACCAAAGCGTCGCCGCGGTGGTCACGCCGACCACAATGTTGTCGCGGCGGAGGATCGCGCCGCCGCCGATGAAGCCGACGCCGGTCAGGATGCCGAGCGGCAGGCGCATCAAATCGTTCATGATGAAGGAATTGGCCGCGCGCCCAGCCGTCGGCAGCAGCAGGTTGACCTGGATCATCGCGACCGCGGCGGCGAGACAGACCAGCAGCGTCGTGCGCAATCCTGCCGCCTTGCCGTGTTCGGTGCGATTGTAGCCGATGAGAAGTCCCACGATGACGGTCAGACCGAGCCGTAACGCGATCTCGCTCCAACCGATATTGACCGGCATTCCCGCCATTCGGTCTCACCTCGCAGCAATGCCCGCTGGACCGGATAATGAGCGGGAAAACGCCCTCCGGGCAATGGCCGCCGCGGGGTCGAAAGCCCGAAATAGTTGGCAAGCCTCAAGTCGTCCCCGCCATCGGCGAGACTCCGCTCACTCAGCGAACAAATAGTTCACCAGCAGGCCAATTGCGACGCCGGCGATTGCAGCTGCGATACCGATTGAAACGGTCTCGAGGACTGTGCGGATCGGGTTGCGTTTTTTGATTTGCGCACGGCCAACGCCAAGCCCAACGAGCAAAGCTGTCGTGACGACCCCGGAAACAACTCTGGCCTGGGCAACCGGAACGAACACAAAGGGCAGGATTGGCACCGCGGCCGCGAGGAAGTCCGCAAGCAGCATCCACAGTGCCTGCTCCGAGGGATTGAGCTGCGCCGCTTGCGGAACGCCCTGAAGCGCGTGCATGAGCCCATCGACGGCGTCAGGGCTGTTTTGCATGGCGGCAGCGAGGGCTTGCGATTGCGCGGCAGTGAGGCCGGCCTTGGCAAGACGGCTGGCAAGAGAGAACGGCGAGCCCGGGGCGGAAGTCGAAGATGCGCGGGCTGCGTTGGCCTCGTCACGCGTGGTCTCAATGTCGAGATAGGCGCCGGCCATCATGGAGACGGCCGCCGCCGCGGCGCCCGAAGCCCCGGCGATCAGCACTGTCTTGGCGCTGCTCGTCGTCGCTGCAACCCCGAAGATCAGGCCGAAGATGGAAACGGTTCCGTCTTCCATGCCAAAGACGATCGTGCCGACCGAATTTTCAAATGAACTGCGTATCCGTTGCAACGTCGCGCCGAGCTTCATTGGTTCGTCCCCTCTTTCCGCCAACTGTAGCCAGGATTGCGCGCTACGCCAGCATGCGAGATTTCCGAGGCGCGCAGTTCGGGTGAACGGCGGTGGCGGAAATTGCCTTCCCGGATTGCGCCATCCCCATTGCCCTGCGACGATGGACGCCGGAAAAAGACGCAATCCGACCTACGGCCCTGAGCCCCGCTCACGCATTGCCCAGCTTGAACAGCCGCCGCGCGTTGGTGCGCCCGATCTTGAGGCGGTCGTTCTCGCCGATCGCGCAAGTATCGAACCAGTTGGCGGCATGGTCGATGTTCTCGAACGGCCAATCGGTCGAGAACATGATGCGGTCGGCGCCGATTTCCAGCATGGCGTTGATCAACGCCTGGGTGCGGAAATTGCCCGACGTGGTCAGATAAAAATTAGCCGAGAAATATTCACCGAGCGGTTTTTTCGCCGGCCATTTGTTGCGGTTCGCAATCCAGGCGTTCGAATTATCGACGCGCCACATGCCGTAGGGCAAATTCTCGCCCATGTGGCCTAAAATGATCTGCAGCCGCGGATGGGCATCGAACAGGCCCGACGCCATCAGCCGCAACGCGTGCACCGCGGTCTCCTGGCCGAAGGCCCAGATCGGCCCAAGGAGCCAGGGATGGCCGTCGTAAATCCGCCCGTCGCGCGGCAGCGGATTGCGCGGATGCAGATAGAACGGCACGTCGAGCCGCTCGACCATGGCCCAGAACGGCCGGTACTGCGGCAGGTCGTAGTAAGCGATCGAATCGCCGCCATCGAGCTGCGAGAAGCCGTTGACCAATGCGCCGCGAAAGCCGAGCTCCTTGACGCAGCGCTCGAGCTCGCGCGTCGCCAGATCGGGGTCCTGCATGGCGAGCGCAGCAAGGCCCTGAAATCGGTCGGGGCGCTTGACCACCTGCTCGGCGAGATAATCGTTGGCCCGGCGCGCGATCTCATGGGCGCGCGCTTTGTCGGGAATGCCCTGTACTGCCGGCGCATTGAGCGACAACAGCATCATCTCGATGCCGTACTGGTCCATGAGCGACAGCCGCCGGCCGTGGATGTCGGCGTTGCGCTCGGCTACTTCGTTGCGGACCGGTCCGGGAAAATAGCCCATCGAATCCGCTGCCGTTTCGGGGATGGCAAAATGCTCTTCGAGTGCGACCTTGCCCTGCATTCTGGTTCCTCCGCGCGCGCGTCGCCGCGAACGCTCTGCTCGTCATTCCGGGGCGCCGCGCAGCGGCGAACCCGGAATCCATAACCACAACCGTCGGGGTTATGGATTCCGGGTTCCTCGCGGAGCTTGTCATCGGGCCGGCCACTTCGGGCCGGACCCGTTGGCTCGGCCCCGGAATGACGGACCAACATTAATCTTAACACGCACCTTGCGGCGCGCCAGTTGCGGTGCCTCGCCTCGGCGCCTCTGGCACGGTTCTGGCGACGACGGATAGCGGCAAGCGGCGTTGTCTCATTCCGGGGCACTGCCCGCGCGCCTATCGCCGAACGAGCTTTTTGGCCGACGCGACGATGAACACGCTGCCAAGCTATACGCTGGCGTCCCGGCCGGAGACGCACCGCCTGTTGCGTAGCTGGGCTGTGGCCGCGCGCGGCACGTTCCCGATCGGGTTCTTCCTGCTCGACGTCGCGCTGATCGTGGCGACGGCCTGCGGCACCGGCATGGCCTACATCCTCGCCGCCTACGGCGAGCGCGGCGACATCGCCGAATTCGTCCAGGTCGGCGTGCTCGCCGCCAGCATTTTCGCTATTTCCAACGCGTATCGCGGCGAATACCGGCTGCCGAATTTCTTTACCTTCAAGCCGCACGCCAGGCGCACCTTCCAGCTTTGGAACGTGACGCTGATCTGCCTGCTCGGGCTCGGCTTTCTGACCCAGCTCAGCGCCGCCTATTCGCGCGGCTTCATCGTGCTGTTCTATCTCGTCACCCTCGCCGGCCTGATCGTCGAGCGCCTCGTCATCGTGCGGGTCGCCACCCGCGCGCGCGCTGCCGGGCTGATTGCGGCGCAGCGCATTTTCCTGATCGGCACCGGCGCCCAGGTCGGCGGCTTCATCAACCGCTACGAACCGTGGGCGCTTGGCATCACCATCGTCGGCTGCCGGTTTCTGGTCCCCGTCGCCGCGACCGCCAGCGCCGAAGTGCGGCGCGCCGCGCTCGACCGCGACCTCGCCGAAGCGATCGCGCGGGTGCGCAGCCTCGAGCCCGATGCGATTTATCTGTTGCTGCCCTGGTCGGCGACCGAGACCGTTGCGCGCTGCGCCGAAGCGTTTCTGGCGCTGCCGGTCGAAATTCATCTCGGCCCCGAGCAGATCCTGCACAAGTTCGAGAATGTCGAGCTGTCGAAGCTCGGCCCGCTGGCGAGCCTGCAGTTGACGCGGCTGCCGCTGTCGGCCTTCGAAGTCTTGAAGAAGCGGCTGTTCGACCTCGTGTTCGCCGCGCTGGCGCTGCTCGCGCTCACGCCGCTGTTTATCGTCGTCGCCGCGCTGATCAAGCTCGACAGCACAGGCCCGGTGTTCTTTCTGCAACGCCGCTACGGCTTCAATCAGCAGCCGTTCCGCATCTTCAAATTCCGCACCATGCGCACGCTCGACGACGGCGCGGTGGTGCCGCAGGCGACGCGCGACGATCCGCGCCTGACCCGCATCGGCCGCTGGCTGCGGCGCTGGAACATCGACGAGATTCCGCAGCTGTTCAACGTCCTGATCGGCGACATGTCGCTGGTCGGGCCGCGGCCGCACGCGCTGTCCCACGACCGCGAATACGAACGCCGCATCTCGCTCTACGCGCGGCGCCACAACGTCAAGCCCGGCATCACCGGCTGGGCCCAGATCAACGGCTTCCGCGGCGCCATCGACAGCGAAGACAAGATCCGCAAGCGCGTCGAATACGACCTGTTCTACATCGACAATTGGTCGCTGTGGCTCGATCTGCAAATCATCGTGCGCACGGCGCTGTCGCCGACCGCGTATCGCAATGCGTATTGAGGGCCTGTTTCTTGCTCTCCGCGATTGCGTGGACGAGGGCCAATCCTGCGAAGCAGGATGGTGAAAAGCGGCACCGCACATGGCAAGGGAACTGGCGCCTGACGTTCAGTGTTAATTGGGTGCAACTGGAGTGAGTTCTATGCCGTGGAAGAGCGCTGTAATCCCCGCGGCCCTAGTCCTAGCACTCGGCGCAGCAAATATGACCGCCCACATGGCTTTCGCTCGCGGCATATCGGGCGGCGCGCATTTTGTCGCTGGCGGCTTCGCAGGTCATAGATTCGCAGGTCATAGGTTTGCGACGAGCCATGTCTTCGTCCGGCCTTTTCGTAGAAACTTCGCGACCGGCGGTTTTTGGCCCCCCTACTACGACTATTTCCCGACTGACGCGTACGGCGACCTGGACACGACGGCTTACCCCGGGACACTCGGCTTCGCCCCAGAATCAGGAGTTGCTCCTGTCTGCCATCGCAGCGAAGAGATAGTGAAAGTCCCATCAGAAAGCGGTGGAACCCGCCAGATCAAGATCACGAGATGCCCATAAGCGCGACAACGCGAATTCCTGAACTATTTTTAGAAAGAGGTTGTTGGCCGGTAAAAGAGTCCCTCTGGCCCCCTCCGCTGCGCTACACGGGTGTGAATGAAAGAGTTACCCGATCAGCCGCGCAATCGCGGCGACCGTGACCAGCGCCGTCGACAGCTACGAATCACAGAAGCTAGAATTGTCAATCTCCGGCGCCGCGCCTGCGCGAACGGTCAAAACAGATGCGCGGAAAGCGCAGCAGAATCAATGCAATAGCTCATGCGCAAAGACTCATTGACAAAGTCCGCGAACCCACTAAATGGGCGCGCCGTCTCGCTCGGTCCAAGGACGCCGGCCGGTCACTCCGGCTGGCGGAGCGAGAGCGGTTCCCGCGGGCAGGGGCTCGTCACCTCCGCTCTCGGGCGGCTTCGGGACAACGCCCGGCCGGCATTACGACCGGCCTGCGAGTCGATCGCTGGACTGGGACAGGCGGGGGCGGGTCACGCCCGTCTTTCAGCCACGTCCCAGGAAGCGCGTCTGGAGCCGAACGGCGGCGTTGGTTCGCTGCCGCAAGAGCCGCGGTGGAACGCCGGTAGGCGCGCCGCCCCCTCCCATTCCCTCCCCCGCGGCGGGGTCCCCGCAAAATTCGCTGCGCGAATTTTGTGGGGTGCCCCTGCGGGGGAGGGTCAGGGAGGGGGCGGAGCCGCACCCGTATGGTGCGGAGGTTGCAGTTGGCGTCTGCCGGCGTTCCGCCTGCCTTGTTTTATTTTGTTTCCTTTCTTCGTAGCCCGGGTGAGCGAAGCGATACCCGGGGCCGAGAGTGAAGATTGCAATGCCGCTCCCGGATATCGCTTCGCTCATCCGGGCTACAGGAATGCGCCAAGCGTGATCGAGCCGAAGCCGGTCCTACCGCCCGGCCTTAAAAGTTCGGCGTGACGCGATCAAAAACGCTCGGCGTCTTTTTCGTGCCGTGCTGCAGACCTCGGATGCAAAAAACCGCATCGCGAGAACGAGATTGCTTGTCTCTTTCCTCCACCGCGAAGCGGAGGAGGGAGCATAGGCGGCCGTCGGCCGTCGTGCTTTTGAAACGCCGACGCGAAGCGTCGGCTATGGCG